>CAXHCC010000010.1:0-28504 GCA_964014945.1 uncultured bacterium
AGATGTGTATAAGAGACAGATATATTGTGCTGTCTACGCATATATTCTTCTATATCAGAAGTAAATTCATCTCCGGCAATTCTAATTGATTTGTCACAGACGATACCTCCTAAAGCAATTACAGCAATTTCACTTGTACCCCCTCCTATATCAATAATCATATTACCCTTAGGCTCTGATACATCTACCCCAATACCAATAGCAGCAGCCATTGGCTCATGTATTAAGTACACCTCTTTGCCACCAGCATGTTCTGCACTATCACGTACTGCTCTTTTCTCAACCTCGGTAATACCAGATGGTATGCATATTACCATTTTTAACGAAGGGGTAAAAAATTTAGATTCTGGTCGAATCATTTTTATCATTCCCCTAATCATATGTTCTGCAGCGTGGAAATCGGCAATTACCCCATCACGCAAAGGACGTACTGTTTTTAAGTTCTCATGTGTTTTACCATGCATTTGCATAGCTCGCTTTCCAACTGCAACTACTTTTGAGGTTGACCTGTCAATTGCAACAATCGAAGGCTCATCCACCACTACTTTATCATTATGGATAATTAAAGTATTTGCAGTACCTAAATCAATAGCAATGTCTTGTGTTAGAAATGAAAACATACCCATAATTTATCTTTTTAGTGTTTAAAGTGTCTTACACCTGTCATTACCATTGCCATATTGTTGTTATCACAATAATCAACCGACAATTTATCTTTTATAGAACCTCCCGGTTGAACTACAGCTTTAATTCCAGCTTGATCTGCAATTTCTACACAATCTGGAAAAGGGAAAAAGGCATCTGATGCCATAACCGCCCCTTCTAAATCGAAGTTAAAACTTTTTGCTTTAATAATTGCTTGTTTCAACGCATCAACTCGCGATGTTTGACCAACCCCACTTGCTAAAAGTTGTCCGTTCTTAACTAAAACAATGGTATTTGATTTAGTATGTTTCACCAATTTAACCGCAAACTCCAAATCTTTATACTCCTGCTCGGTAGGCTCAATTTTTGTCACCGGATTCATTTCACTTGCCGTTTCGGCCTTACTATCTTTATCCTGTTCAATTACACCGTTAAGTAAGGTTCTAAACGTTTTACTAGGTAATAGTAATTCCTTTTGTAATAAAATAACACGCTTAGGTTTAGCCTTTAATAAGCTTAGCGCATCATCTTCAAAGTTCGGTGCAATAATTACTTCAAAAAACAACTTATTAATTTCCTCTGCCGTTGCTAAGTCAATAGTAGTATTGGAAATTAGTACCCCACCAAATGCACTTGTTGGATCGCCAGCTAAAGCATCTTTCCATGCATCTAACAATACTGGTCTTGAAGCAAGGCCACATGCATTATTGTGTTTTAAAATCGCAAACGTGGTTTCTTTAAATTCCGCAATTAGGTTTACAGCAGCATCTACATCCAATAAGTTATTATAGGATAACTCTTTACCCGACAGCTGGGTAAACAATTCGCTCATATTACCATAAAACACTCCTTTTTGATGTGGATTTTCACCATATCTCAACACTTTAGAAGTTTGCATACTTTGTTTAAACACATCAAGACCGCCATCGTTAAAATAATTAAATATGGCCGAATCATAATGAGAAGAAACATTAAATGCAGCACCCGCCAACATTTTTCGTTGTCCTAAGGTTGATCCTCCTTCTTTTAATACCTCTAAAATATCTGCGTATTGTGCTTTGGAAGGAACAATTAGAACGTCTTTAAAATTCTTAGCTGCCGCTCGTATTAAGGAAATACCACCGATATCAATTTTCTCAATTATCTCTTGCTCCTCCGCCCCTGAAGCAACAGTATCTTCAAAAGGGTATAAATCAACTATAACTAAATCAATTTCCGGAATCTCATATTCTTCCAATTGTGCCACGTCGCTATCCAATTCACGTCTACTTAAAATCCCTCCAAATATCTTAGGGTGTAAGGTTTTTACACGCCCACCTAAAATAGATGGGTAAGATGTTAAATTTTCCACAGGAGTAACTTCCACTCCCATATTTTCAATAAATGATTGGGTACCTCCTGTGCTAAAAATATTAACTCCTAAGCTCTTTAACTCGTCTATAATCGGCTCTAAACCTTCCTTTGAATACACCGAAACCAATGCATTCTTTATCTTTTTTTGTGTGCTCATAAAATTATACTGATTCAGCTTACGAAGGTACGTAATTATAAAGCTCTAAAAGTATAAAGGGTGATATACCTTCCTAGTATTTTTCAACAAAATACACCATTCTGTTGATAGCTTTTATCTCTTATTTGGATAGATCCATAAAGAAACAATACCGTGCGTATTTGAATTGTTTCCAAGAGCCGTACTTTCAAAGCCTAAAGCTATTAGGATTTCGTCATATTTCTCCGACTTCACAGCCCAAGAATTCATTCCTTTTTCTGAAATTGGTTCTCCGTAGTGCTGTGTGTAAAATCTTAAAAAATCATTATGCACTGAATCAATGCCTGCCATTTCATCTACCATATAAACTTTCGACAACACTTCTATTAAATTGCCATTTTGGTCAAAACTATACGCCACATTAAAACTTGTTAGTGAATCAATTTGATATTCATAGTAGAGATAGTCATTTTCGTTTTCAACAGCAGCTGCACCTTCTTTATCAAATAAACCGTCAATATCGTCACCCAAGTTTACGCCCCTAAAAACACCTTCTTCGTTGGTCATAACCTCTTGAAAAACATAACCGTAATCAGTTAACTTATCATGAGAACCATCACCACAACCAACCAACAAACTTGCTAGTAAAACAACAGTACAAACTCTTCGAAATATTTTATTAATCATCATTTACCAAAAATAGTAAGAAAGTAGGTAAGTCAAGTATATACAATGTTTTTTTTGTCAATAAGCGGCTGCGCCTGAAATTTTAGAAAAAGTTGCGCCACCGTTATTACATCTTTTTGACAATAGGTTACTATTCGTTTTAAGTTTTTTTCTTTCCAGTACACCCTTCCCACATCGCTTCCCTGAATATCATCTTTTGGAGTTGGGATATCAAAAACAGATGCCAATAAATTAAGCGATGTAAAACTCTTATAGTCCCCAAACTTCCAAAGTTCCATTGTGTCTAAATGATTTATTTCCCACGGTTTTTTACCGGCAATTTTCAAAATCTTGGGTAATTCTAGCCCATTAATCAACATGCGCCTGCATAAAAAGGGAAAGTCGAACTCCTTACCATTATGAGCGCAAAGCAAATGATTTTTGGTGTTATAATGCTTTTTTAACAGCTGTCTAAAATCAAGCAACACTTGTTTTTCATCATCACCATAAAACGATTTTATTCGAAATGTACCTTCATTAAAAAAGCCAACACTTACACAAACCACTTTGGCAAACTCTGCATATATTCCTGCTTTTTTATACAGTTGCTTAGGGGTTTCCGTTTTGTTATAAGCAAACTTCACATCCCACAACTCTTTTTTGGTAGCCGTTAGCTTTGCATATTCGAAAACAAGCGGAACCGTTTCCACATCCAGAAACAACACCTTGTCTATGTTAATATGATCCAGCATTAAGAATTTATTTAATTAAAACACCTTTCACATTCATCACTGGAATTTGTGTAAAGTTTTCTTTTTTGATGGTTTCTGCTAAAAAGACAAACTTTTTGTCATACATAACCTTGTTCAAATAAAAACTAACCCAATACTCATTATTTAATCCAAACACCTTTTCCGAAATAGGTTCTATTTTTTTTGAAGATTTAGGTTCTAACTCATCTAAAAAATGTCTTAACATTGACGTTTTCACTTTCTTGTCCTCATGCATTCCATACCCCTTCGAAGAAACAAGGGCGCCTTCAATCTTCTCTTCTTTCAGATTTATTAAATACACATTCCATACATCATTTTCCTCATCATCTTTTTCTAAAACAACTGCAATTGCAATGTTCTCCACTACCGGAGGGTTAATATCCTTAATCATTACAAACGATAATTATTAATAATAAAGCGACTCAGGTTTCATGCGAAGATACTTCCTAACAGCCATAGCTGTGCTAAACCAAGAGATAATTATACCAATTAATACCACCACTCCAAAAAGTGTAGCTATCATTTTTTCGTCTTGCAAATGTCGTAAATCGGGAATTTCGTTTTGTGCATAATACAATAAACCCACCAACATAGCAATTGCCATTATTGACGCATACACGCCATGCCGAATACCCTTAAGTACAAACGGACGCTGAATAAACCCTTGTGTTGCACCCACCAAAAGCATGGTTCTAATTATAAATCGTTTACTGTATATAGATAGCCGAATTGTATTGTTTATTAATGCTAAGGCAATAATCATAAAAAAGGCACTGAATATTAATATTACGATAGTAATCTTATTCATATTCTTATTTACCTTACTAATTAGTGATTTCCTATACGACACTTCTTTAACAGATTTATTTTCCAGCAATTCTTTTTCTATCCAATCTAAGCTATCATTATTGGCATATTCAGCATCCATATGCACGCTAATCGAAGCAGAAAGGGGATTATAGTCTAAAATACCCTCCGCATCTTCTCCCAGCATTTCCTCCACTTTAGCTAAGGCTTCGTCTTCAGTAACAAATCTGGTAGACTTAACATACCTTTTTGCATCTAAGGTTTTCGTTAAACGTTTTACATTTACCTCCTTGGCGTCATCCTTAAGAATAATCATAACACCAATATTCTCTTTTACCTTATCAGATAACTTTGTAGCGTTTAAACTTATAATTGCTAGCAAGCCCACCATAAATAACACCAAAGTCAAACTTATTACCATGGTAATGGAAGAGCTAACTAATCGCCGTTTAGAATACTTTTCGGACATTATAACCTTTACTTTAAACTGTGTGCACCAAATTAATGATAATTCTCTTTCTACGGATTTTAGCAGAACAAGTATTAATAAACAATTCTAGGTTAATAAATTAACACGTTAAAGGTATTCTATACACTTAATTTTCATAAAATTACCTATACGAACGCTAGCGTAACTTTTAACAATTGCGCAAGGAGACTTTAGTGAAATTTAAAGTATAATTAACTAAGCTTGCAACCTTTTGATTAACAGGGCTGTCTTGTACAATAACACTACTTATCAAATACTCCAAATTGTTTAATATTTAAAAAAAATGAAATCTGCATTTTTTAATAAGGTTATTGTAGCAATTATTTTCTTTATCCTATCAATTAATGCATATGCTACGCATATTGTAGGTGGTAGCTTATCCTATATTCATAATGGTGGTGATAGTTATACAATAACGTTTAAAATGTATAGAGATAGGACGGGTATTGACGTTGCTCAGTTTATCGATGTTACCGTTTTAAATTTAGATGGCAGTGCGACCGGGTTAAATTTCACTCTTTCTAGTAGTAATCAAGCTCAAATACCTACTCCTTCAAGCCCCTGTGTCAATGATCCTGACCCTGTGCCTAGTATTGATTCTATTATTTATTCTTCTACTGAAAATTTACCTCGTAATGCTGGGGGGTATCACTTAATTATCCAACACAACTCCGGCAATAATTCTTTTTGTAATGGATGGATGTGTGCGAGAAACTCAAGTATCCAAAATCTTACAGACCCGGGCAATGTAGCTGCTTCCTATTATGCCTTTATTCCAGGAAATGCCACGTGGATGGAAACATTTGACTTAGCTAACGGTACAACGGTGGACAACGGAAAAACCAAGTGGTCAAGATCTTTAGGAACACCAGCGGCAACAAGCGCAGAAGTAAACAATGGTGCCTTTCAAATAGTCGCTAACTCATCCCCTATTTGGAATGAAGATTTCGCCTTAGCCAATGGCACTACTGTTGATGCAGGTCCAACAGCATGGACCGTTACTCCGGGTGCAACACCTCCTTCTTATTATCAAGTAACAAATAACGAATTTCAAATCCGGTATGCCAGCAATGCAAGTATCTTTTGGGAATCTGAATCAATAGATATCTCCACATATACCAACGGTGTTGATCTTAGTGCTGATTTAAGTGAAACGGGTGCAATTGATGCAAGCGACAATATCACCACAGAATACTCCGTTGATGGAGGTGCGTGGAATCAATTTACAACTAACGGTAGTTTATCCGGTCTATTTAATGTTGCTACTGCACTGCAGGCTAACGTTACAGGCAATTCTGTTGCAATTAGAATTACTGTTACCTATGACGGGGCTGGCAATGGACTTGAAAGGTATTATATAGAAAATGTTGGAGTTACTGCTGCTAGCGGTGCAACATGGGAATCCGAGTCCATCAGTATTTCATCAAATGCAGGAGGCGTTAATTTAAGTGTAGATTTATCCGAAACAGGTACATTAAGTGCTAATGATGCCATAACTGTACAATATGCGTTAGATGGAGGAGCATGGACACAATTCACAACAAACGGTAATTTAGTTGGAGACTTTGGTACGACCACGGCAACGCAAAACGGATTAACGGGTTCATCTATCGCTGTTAGAATAACATCATCTAGCTCAATAGGGACTTATTCTTTAGACAATATTACAGTGGCTGATGTTGCCTTACATACTAATTCTAGTCCCAGATTTAAATCCCGCCCTCCTTTAATCATATGTAACGGCAAATCTTTTACTTATGATCATGGAGCAGCTGATCCTGATGGAGATTCATTGGTGTACTCATTTTTCGATCCCTATGATATACAGGGTGACGTTCCTACCGCTACATTTACCGATGCATACACATTTGATAATCAAATACAACTACCTACCGTACCTTGGGCACCTGGTTATTCGGCAACAATGCCTTTTGACGCCGGCTCTACGTTATCAATAGACCCTAACACTGGAGTCATAACAGGCGTACCAATTGGTGTTACCACCAACCCATATGTGGTAGGTGTGAAAGTAGAAGAATATAGAAATGGTGTTTTACTTGGAGAGGTAACTCGTGACTACCAATATAGTTTCGCAACATGTTTTGACCCAGCAGAAGCATTTATTACAAGTAATAAAAATGGTGACACTTTGGATGTATGTAACGGTAATTCAATAACATTCCCAAATAATTCAACTGGTACACCTGCACCCACAAGTTTTGAATGGAATTTTGGAGATGGAACAGCAACATCAAGTGATGCCACGCCAACTCATGTATTTACGACTCCGGGCACCTACACCGTTATGCTCAAGGTAAACCCTAATGTGGCTTCATGTGTGGACTCTGCAACTGCTATAGCACTTGTTGGTTTTGTGGATGCCGGCTTTACCGCTAGCTCAAGTGCTGGATGTGGAAACGCTGCAATTACATTTAATGATAGTTCCTCGTCTGCATCAGCGAATAATGCAACTACAGGCTATAGATATATTTTTGGAGATGGTACACCTGACGAAACTGGTGCTGTTGCAGTAGGTTCTGCAGCAACCCATACCTACACTTCTTCAGGTACCTATACAGTTTCCTACGTTGTTTATAGCACACTTAGTTGTAGTGATACAGCACGAAAAGTTATTACGGTAGAAGTTCCACCAACTTCTACTATTACGGTTGGTGGTGCTACATCCACCATAGAAAAATGTGCAAATGATAGAACTGTTGCTATCAGTGGCACAGCGAGCAACGGTGTGGGTATATGGACAAGTAGCGGAAATGGCACTTTTGCTCCAAACGATTCAATTGCTGCTATCAGCTATACTATCAGCGATGCTGATACTGTAGTAGGCTCCATACAACTATATTTAACCGTAACTGGAATAGGTGGTTGTAGCTCTATAGAGGCAATTGACACGCTTAATATAAACATTACCAAAGAACCTATTGCGGATGTTAATGTGATAGGCAATGCTGTAGTAGCGTGTCCGTACAACAGAACATTAGGATTAAGCGGATTAGTTAGCAATGGAACGGGTATATGGACAAGTAGCGGCACAGGCACTTTTAGCCCTAATGATAGCGCAAGTGCAACAAGTTACGATATTACAGATGCCGACACAGCTGCAAATTCCATTGAATTAATATTAACGGCAACGGGATCAGTCGCTTGTAATTCTGTTACCAATAAAGACACGTTACGGGTTAGTTTTGCTCCAGGTCCAAGTGCCAATGTTGGGCTAATAAAACAAGATACTGTATGTGCGAATGATCGTATTTATTCAATTGCAGGAGCCGTAGTTAATGCCACTGGCTCGTGGTCATCCAACAACGGTACTGGCATATTTAATCCTGACAACTCTATTAACGCAATAAGCTATACCGTAACCGACGCAGATACTTCCACGAAGAACATAAATCTTATTTTAACTGCTAACGGAAATGGAACATGTGTAGGATATTCAGATACCGACACACTTAAATTAAGCATTACTCCTGCTCCAATTGCTACCGTTGGGGTTACTGATACTATTCCTGTTTGTGCAAACGCATTTACAATCCCTATAAACGGAGCTTCTATTACCAACGCTTCTTCAAGCGGATGGACTACTTCTGGTACAGGAACATTTGCACCAGATACCACATTAAATGCAAACAGTTATACATTAAGCAATACTGATACAACAGCTGGAACAGTGTATTTAGTTTTATCCGCACAAGGAAACGATGGCTGTAGCTCATTTACCGCAAAGGATACACTAACGGTAATTACAAGTGACCCTCCTGCTGTATCCGTTGGTGTTATCAAAACTACTGCGGTTTGTACGAACGATTCGAGTATAACATTAAACGGATCGGTAGTTGGCGCTCCTACAGGTGTATGGACAACAAATAATGGTTCTGGTACATTTAGTCCCGACTCTACTGCGTTAAATGCTAGCTATAAATTTAGTTCAGCAGATACAGCGAGAGCGTCAATACTACTGTACCTAACAAGTACAAACAACGGTTCATGTAACGCCGTTACAGATTCTTTGTTGATTACATTTGATGAAGCACCACACCCACTATTTACTATTAATGCACTTCCGGTATGTGATAAGGATACAACCTTCTTCACCTCCACCGCGTACTCAGTAGAAAGCACATTAACCAATTGGGATTGGAAGTTTGGTGATGGTAATACAGGTACTGGTACAAGCACCTCTAATTTATACGACTCTAGCAATTCATATAATGCTACCTTAATAGTTACAGATGCAAACAATTGCGTCGATTCTGTTACCAATACTATAGACATACACCCACTTCCTGTTGCTAACTTTAGTAGCACTGCACAATGTTATGCTGACTCTATTTTTTTTACCGACTTAACAACTGTTGGTCCAAACCCAATAAGCGGGACCATTAGTAATTGGGAATGGAGGTTTGGAGACGGAAATACTGGAAACAAGCAGAATCCTGGACACATATATGCTACATTTGGAGCATATACGGGTACCCTAATCGCTACCTCCAGTTTTGGATGTAAGGATACTATTGCCAAATTGCTTAATGTGCAACCCGCACCTACTGCATCCTTCACTGCTGACTCGGTTTGCTTGAATAATGCTACCACATTAACGAATAACTCCAGCATGGATCCTATTGGTGGAACAATTACTTCCCAAAAATTATTCTTTGGAGATGGAACACCTGTGAATAATACGTTCGTTACTAATTATACATATTCTACGTCTGGGTCCTTCACCTCAACATTAATTGTAGATGCTAGCAATGGATGTTCGGATACTGCTAACGTAGAAGTGATAATTCACCCGCTGCCGATAGTTACTATAAGCAACAGCGATTTTTGTTTAATTGATACAGCTAAGTTTACTGATAGTTCTACCATTGCGAGTGGTAATCTTGTATCATGGAGCTGGGATTTTGGAGATGGTAGTTCTAGTACTGATCAACACCCAGGACATTTGTACCCTCAAGTTGGAACATACGGCGTTACCTTAAATGTTTCATCGGATTATGGATGCCTAGGATCACAATCAAAAATGGTTTCAGTTCAACCATCACCTACTGCTGATTTTAAAGTAGATAATGATGTTGTCGAGCTTAATTCTCCCATTAATTACACAGATCAGTCACTAGGCGCTATAAAATGGAATTGGGATTTCGGTGATAGCACAGGAACATCCACTGCTTCCATTATATCTTACCAACATCTTGAGGCCGGTACATACGATGTTAAATTAATAGTTGAAAATTCAGCTGCATGTTTTGACTCCATAATAAAACAAGTTATAGTAACATTGCCACCTCGCATCCCAAATGGCTTTACTCCTAATGGTGATGGGGTAAACGATGTATTACTTGTTAATGGAGGACCATACGTTGAAATGGAGTTTAAAATATTAGATAACTGGGGAGAGTTTGTGCATTATACTACTGACGTAAATAACGTTGACAGCAATAACAAAATAATTGGATGGGACGGAACAAAAAATGGGAAAGACCAACCAATAGGGGTATACGTTTACGTGTTGACCGCAACCACTGAAGATGGTGAAGTGCACGTTACGCACGGTGAAATTACACTGTTAAGATAATACGGAAGAAAAGGTGAAGTTAAGTATTAGAGCAATTTGTGTTAAGGTAATTATCGCAATAATTGTAATTCAATTAGGGGCAGTGCAAAAGAATGCTACCGCACAAGATTTTCACTTATCTCAATTTGATGCTTTTCAGCAATACTTTAACCCAGCCATGACGGGTATGTTTAATGGTGACCTGAGAGTTAATGCACACTTTAGACAGCAATGGGCAAGTATAATTGAAAATCCGTACCAAACCTTTGGTGTTAGTTTAGACGCTGCCAATGTAAATCTCGGTTCCTTCCCACCAGCACTTCAAAATCTTCGATTGGGTGGTTTTGTGCTTAATTACCAAGCAGGTGCAGGTACCTATAATGTACTTAATGTAATATTCTCTGTGGCAAAAAATTATGCCATAAAGCAATCGGATCATCATGTTGCAGTAGGTATACAAACAGGGGTAATAAATAAGTTTGTTAATATGGATGCCTTATCTTTTCAGCGACAATATAATAATGCTAACGGTGGTGGCTTTAATACACAAATTCCAAATGGTGAAAACTTTACAAATACATCTGTTTTTTTGCCTGAATTAAATACAGGTCTATTATATAACTATGCGAAACTTAATAGCCGATTTAATCCTTTTTTAGGCGTTGCGGCCTATCATTTAACCCAACCCAATGAAACATTCTTTAATGTAACAAATCGTCTTCCGATAAGGTTCGTTCTTAATACCGGAAGCAAAATCAATATCCACAAACAACATCAGGCACACTTGCATGTTTTAACAATGATGCAAAAAAACGTAATTCAAGTGCAAAGCAACATAATGGGCAATTTCTTTATCAGCCCTAATTCTGAAGACATAGCCATCATTTACGGTTTTAGCTACCGAACCTTAAATAATAGTGATGCAGGCATTATTCATCTTGGTGCCAAATACCGCGACTTTACCGGAAGAGTAAGCTACGATATTAATATATCAGACCTAAAGAATTTTTCATCTGGAAGAGGTGCCATTGAAATTTCTCTAGTTTATATTAGAACCAAACCTATAAAAGCAGCCAATGTTAGTTGCCCTCGTTTATAAATGAATAAAATAATAACACATATATTTTTTCTACTAATTTCCGTAAACGTAGCATTTTCACAAGGGAATACAGCGTTGTTTAAAATGGCAGATAAAGCCGTTGCTGCCAACAACTATGATGCAGCTGTTATATTTTACAAAGCAATAATTAATAATGTAGATAGCGGACGAGTTGATGGAGAATTGCCATACGGTGTACGTTCTTATACAGCTCCTCCAAAAAAGAAATATAACCTTATCACTGATGAAGATTCAGTTTTAACCGATGAGAAGACAAAAACAGATGCGATTACAAATAAAGAAACAATAGCATCTACAGAGGATACTAGTCAAAAAAGTGTTAAACTAAGTCCTTTGGGCCCTCAAAAGCTTCGCGCCCTGCAAAAACTACATTTTTGTTATTATAAACTTCATAGTTATGATAATGCATACACAACCGCGAAAAATCTTTTCGACCATGATGCTCCAAACGCCGGCTATTATTTGGCCAGGTCCCTCGTATTACAAGGCAAGTATGAAGAGGCTATAACAATATTAGACGATTACATGATAACGCTGGAATTGGACTCAGAACAGTTTAAGCTATCCAAAAAGTTGGTTAAACAATGTAGGTTTGGAATTAAACAACTAAAAAAACGAAAAACAGCAATTATTAACAAGTTGGACTCCACCATTAATTCCAAAAATGGTGCTTTTGGTGCCGCATTTATTGGTGATAATAAAATATTATTCTCATCCGCCAAACCAAGGGCTGGTTATAATGAAGAGCTTGTTAATAGCAATTTGTTTACTGCAAACATTAATGATAAAGGAGATCTTGAATATATTCTCGAATACGTTCCATCGATCAACTCTATAGATCAAAATGAGGCAGCCGGTTGTGTGTCTCCAGATGGCAATAAACTATTTTTTACCCGTTGGAACTATGACCTTGAGGAGCCTGAATGTGCAATTTATGTTTGTAAAAACTTGAATGGACAATGGCTTACACCGCGCAAGTTGTCGGATAATATTAATATACCTGGTTATAGAACCATGCAACCGCAATACGTTTCCGAGTATTACGATGGCCGCCAAATAAACAGACTGTTTTTTGCTTCTGATCGCCCTGGTGGAGAGGGAGGTTTAGATATTTGGTATTGTGTTTTGGATTTCCAAGACAATACGAAAGAGGTTGTTAATGTGGGCAAGGTGATAAATACCAAAGGTGATGAACAATGTCCATTTGCTCACTTTTTAAGTGAATCATTTTACTTTAGCTCAAACGGGCATAAAGGCATGGGGGGGCTTGATGTTTTTAACGTTACCATGGCTTATGGTGAGTTTAATGGCCCTGTTACCAATTTAGGTTCACCTATAAACTCCCATGGCAATGATGCTTATTATGTAGTAAGTGAAAACAAAAGCATAACGGATGGCTTTATTAGTTCTGATAGGGATAGCTGCAACGATTGCGGCGGTCGAAACTGTTACCAGTTATATTCTTTCAAACATAAGTCAATTGTTATTACAATAACTGGTATCGTTACCAACGGAGAAGATGGAGAAATAATTCCAAATTCATTAATCTCCTTTATAGATGTAACTGAAAAACACGCCCCAGTATACGTATTTACAGATGAAAATGGTGAATATAAAGCTACGCTGCAACGTGATGTGGATTACTTTGCCTCTGCACAAAAAAAAGGTTTCTTTAAGGATGCGGTAGCTCTGAACACGCACAACATAAATGTATCTACTGACTTAATACAAGACTTTAATTTCTACCTGCAAGAAATTCCTGATGGTGAAATATTAATAAGCGGTATTGAGTACGACTTTAATAGCGCAACGTTAAGACCGCGCTCTAAATTTATACTTGACACCTTAGTTGGTTTCCTTGAACTTAACGATAATATTGTTATCGAAATTAATGCACATACCGACGAAAGAGGAAATAGCTCGTATAACAAATCATTATCCGAAAGAAGGGCTCAATCAGTTGTAAACTATTTAATTACTAACGGCATTGAGAAAGCTCGTTTAGTTGCTAACGGGATGGGAGAAGATGAACCACTTGTACCAAATGCAAGAACAGAAGCAGATCATCAACGTAACAGACGTACAGCATTTAAAACTTTAAGCCAGGATTACCAACCTGCGGAAGAGAATAAGTACATTCCGGAAAACATGAAGCGGTGATGTCTTGGTTCGGTTTTATTTAAACACCAAGGAAGTTGTGTCCTTCGCTACTTTTAAACTTGTTAATCGGCCAAAACACAAGGTTAAATTCCTATCAATATGACCTGCTGGAAATTGAAACGCCACGGGGTAGTCGTACTCCTTAACAGCATCCATTACAATTTCTTCTGCTGATTTACCAAATGGCGTCTTACCATCTGTCATATCAGTTAATCCGCCAACAAGTAAACCTTTTAATCCATCCAATTTTCCGGCACGCTTCAGGCTAACCATCATTCTATCTAAATGATACAAGGGTTCTTTTAAATCTTCAATAAATAAAATCTTCCCCTTGGTATCAATATCCGAAATACTTCCAAGCATGCCCATTAATAAACTAATATTTCCACCCACCAATTCAGTATTTGTTTCACCAGTTCTATTAATTGGGTAGGCAGCACAACTGTAGTTTAGCTGCTCTCCAACCAAGGCTTTTCTAATTGTTTCTACGCTTTCATAATTCTTACTAAAACCAATTGGCATAGTACAATGAAGCGTTTCCACACCCAAATTATGAATGTGAGAATGCAATACCGTAATATCACTGTATCCTGCAACCCATTTGGGAGACTTAAGAAAACCTGAAAAGTCGACTTTGTCAATTATTCTTGCTGTACCGTAGCCCCCTCGTGCTGCAAGTACGGCTTTAACGGAATCATCGTCTAACATAGATTGTAAGTCAGACAAGCGTTCTTCATCGGTAGCAGCAAACTGATGATATGGCTTTAACACATTGGGGGCAACAACCGGTTCAAAACCCCAATTCTTAATAATCTCACAAGCACTACTAACATCTGCTTCTTCAACTTTGCTTGCAGTTGCTACTATTCCAATCTTATCCCCTGATTTAAGCTTTTCTGGACGTATCATCAATTATATTATGACTAACAAATTACTATCTTTGACGCAATTTAATAATTAGTTCTCAATATTAACTTGGAATACAAAAGACATACTGTTACTGCTGCCCTTCCATACACGAATGGTCCATTACATATTGGTCATTTAGCAGGTTGCTACATACCTGCAGATATATACGTAAGATATTTAAGGCTAAAAGGTGAAGATGTAAAATTTATTTGTGGTTCAGACGAGCATGGTGTACCCATTACCATAAAAGCAAAAAAAGAAGGGATTACACCTCAGCAGGTGGTGGATAAATACCACAAAATAATGGGCGACTCGTTTAAAGAGTTTGGTATTTCATTTGATATATATTCTCGTACCTCATCTAAAACACATCATGATACTGCTGCCGATTTTTTTAAAAACCTTTATGACAAGGACGTATTTAAGGAAGAGGTAACAGAACAGTATTATGATGAAGAAGCAAAACAATTTTTAGCAGATAGATATATTACTGGCACCTGCCCAAAATGTAATAGCGAAGGAGCCTATGGAGATCAATGCGAATCATGTGGTAGCTCTTTGAGCCCTACAGAACTGATAAATCCTACTTCTGCCTTATCAGGTGCTAAACCAGTTTTAAAAGAAACAAAAAATTGGTTTTTGCCATTGGATAAAATGCAAGAGCAAATTGAATCATATATTGACTCACGTAAGGATTGGAAAAGTAATGTATTTGGACAATGTAAAAGTTGGCTAAATGCTGGCCTCCATCCTCGTGCCATGACGCGTGATTTAGATTGGGGAGTTAAAGTTCCATTAGAAGGTGCAAATGGCAAGGTTTTATATGTATGGTTTGACGCACCAATAGGATATATATCTGCCACCAAAGACCTAACACCTGATTGGGAGAAATATTGGAAAGATAAGGACACCAAACTGGTACACTTTATTGGTAAAGACAATATTGTTTTTCATTGCATCATATTTCCTGCAATGCTAATGGCGGATGGCTCCTATATTTTACCAGAGAATGTCCCTGCCAATGAGTTTTTAAATTTAGAAGGGGATAAAATATCTACTTCAAAAAATTGGGCAGTTTGGTTGCATGAATACCTTCAAGATTTTGAAAATAAACAAGATGTATTACGATACACTTTATGCGCAAATGCTCCAGAAAACAAAGACAACGATTTTACCTGGAAAGATTTTCAGGCGAAAAACAACAACGAGCTTGTTGCTATACTTGGCAATTTTGTTAATCGCACATTGGTGTTAACACACAAATACTATGAAGGTAAAGTTCCTTCTGCGGATTACACAGCGTTTGATAAAAACATATTGAAGCAGTTAGTTGAAGCACCAGAAAAAATTGCCGCAAAAATTGAAAAATATAAATTCAGAGAAGCTTTGGCTGAGGCGATTAATGTAGCAAGACTAGGCAACAAATACTTGGCTGATACAGAGCCATGGAAGTTGGTAAAAACAGACCCTAAGCGGGTAGAAACAATAATGAATGTTGCACTACAAATTGCCAACAACTTAACGATTTTGTTAGCTCCATTTTTACCATTTACTTCGGAAAAATTAAAGGGGATGTTAAATATTTCTCAAGCGTACCTATGGAGTGACGCTGCAGCCAATAATTTAATACGGCCCGGGCATACTATAAATAAAGCAGCCTTATTATTTGAAAAAATAGAGGATAAAGAAATTGAAAACCAGATCAATAAACTAAACGACGCTAAACAAATGAATGCAGAAAGTCAAGCTTTAGCAATAAGCCCATCTAAACCAGAAACATCGTTTGATGAGTTTAGTAAAATGGATATACGCGTAGGTAGCATTATTGAAGCAGAGCGTGTTCCAAAAACTGATAAGTTGTTAAAGCTACTGGTTGATACAGGAATTGATACCCGTACGGTAGTTTCTGGTATTGCTGAATACTACAAACCCGAAGATATTATTGGACAACAGGTATCTATTCTAGTGAATTTAGCGCCACGCAAAATAAAAGGAATTGAAAGTATGGGTATGATTCTGATGGCTGAGAATGATAAAGGAGAATTGAGTTTTATTAACCCTTCAAAAGAAGGAGTTAATAATGGTGCATCAATTAACTAGTCTACTAGAAAGTGCCGTTGATAATAACTAGCTTTTTTGTTTGTTCGAAACCAGCTGTATTTATGTTTACAAAATAAACACCAGCAGTAAGTCCTGAAAGATCAAGTGTTTTGTAAAAAAAGTTAGCGGTTTTAGGGATTTCTAAATTCCACACTTCCTTACCTTGAACATTTGTTATTGAAACAACCACATCTGAAAAGTTCGTATTCAAGGATAGGTTAACAAGCCCAGAAGATGGGTTTGGAAATACATCAAAACAGTTTAAAGAATAAACACCTGTGAACGCACATACCTTTAATTCGTTGTTCTGCCTAACTTCAACTCTGTAATCTCCTGTTTCACTAACGGTAATAACCTCGGAATTGGAATCATCTATTCCACCATCTTTGTTAAACCATGCATAGTCATCACCTTTAGTTGCTACCTCAAGTTCCATCTGTCCTTTAATACAGTTAGTGGTAATATCTCCTGAATATACTGTAGTAAAAGTGTCGCTTTCACATCCGGTTGCATTTGTTGCAACTACTGAATACAAGCCAGGTTCTTTAACAGAAATTGACGCAGTTGTATCACCTGTAGACCATTTATAAGAAGAAGCTGTTGCATCCGCTTGCAATGTGGTCAGCTCTCCATTGCATGATTTGCTAATCGTGTATAAGGCTGGTGTTGGGTTTTGTACAATAAGTGGTACAGGGTTGCCAACAAACCAGGCTGTTGTATCACCAGTTGATGAAATCAATCTTGCTTGATAAATACCATTTGGCGTACCTTCTGGTAAAATTGGGGGGCCGGGTTGGCCACCTGAAATATTAACAAGTCCACTTTTCCCTCTTCCTATTCCAAATTGATCTGCTTGCGCATCAGGTATTGCAATACCAATGAGGTTGGTTGCAATTACTATAGTATTAGACGTATTACCACCTGGTAAACCAGGAAAAGTTGGCAAACCAGGAATAGTAGGCAAATTCCCAGTTAATACATCTTGAAACTCAATGGAATATGTAGTAAATAAATTTGCGCCAGCAGGCGGGGTAAATATAGTACCAACAAATCCCGAATCACAAGGAGGGAATATAAACGCTGAATCAAGTGAAAAAGTTTGTGAAAAACCTTTTATCACAATACAAAATGTTACTACCAGTAAAAAATGTCTTTTCATTATCAATTTTGTAACACTAAGGTGCTAATATAATTACGATTGCACTAATAACGTATTAAACCAACCAAAGGTTGGGTAGGTCATATTTATGGTGCCCGAGACGAGATTCGAACTCGTACGTCTTTCGACATACGCCCCTCAAGCGTACATGTCTACCAATTCCATCACCCGGGCAATAAAACATGCGCTAAGGTATTAATTATAGCTAGAATATTAATCATTAGGAAAAGGTAATCCATCAACTTTAGTTTCCTCACCATTATTATACAGAATTGTCATAAACAACAAACCATCTAATTCATCGTAAAACTTCCAAACTCCATCACGCAAGCCTCCAGCATACGTTCCTGTTTGTTTTCTTCTTCCGTTTGGGTAATAATAGGTATGTTTCCCTTCAGGTTCTCCACTTACAAATTGTCCTTCAAACCGTATAGTATTAGTTAGGTGGTAATAATGTTTCCACATCCCTTCTTTTTCACCTGCTACATATTTACCCTCCTCTTTATAGTCTAAATACTTCACAACCCAATCGCCTTCCTGCTTATCATCAAAATACTTACCACTAGTTATTATCACACCTTCACTATCATATTCAACTATTTCACCCTCTAGCTTATTATTTAAAAAATGTTGCACCCTTTTTACAGAACCCGTATCTCCAATACATGGAAAAACACACGGGTAGTACCATACCCATTCTCCTTGTGCCCTACCCTTTTTATCGTATTTGCCTACTTGCTCAACTTTACTATTTTCAAAATAATATACCCAATCTCCCACCTTTCTATCGTTAATATACTCGCCAACAGATTTAAGTGAACCATTTAAATGATACTCCTTCCACTTACCCTGTTTATCTCCCAAACTATCCACAACTCCCTCTTCAACTACTTTACCATCATTATAAAAGGTTGCCGATATTACTTCTCCATCCTCACCATATTCACGATGCAGTCCCACAGGTTTTTTATTTTGAAAAGAGCCAACACTTTTCACTTTCCCATTGCTATAATACTGAGTTTCCATTTTTGAAACTTCCATAACAACGGGTTTTTGCAGTTTACCGTTAACATACTTTACCGCCTGAATTAAGTTCCCTGAATCTTCGAACTCTTTCAATACACCATTCAACACACCATTGTAATAGTTCATCTCTTTATAAACATTTCCTGAAGGGTAAAACTCAACCCACTTATTTTGTTTTCGCCCTTCATCATCTCGCCTATTTATTTCGCTTTTCCTTTTTACATGGCCATTCTTATAATTAACTATTGTAATGATTGTGCTATCCACACCATACTCTAAACCCCTACCATGCTCCAAGCCCATAACATATGGTACTATTTTCATAATCAATCCATTACCATAATACTCTTTCCATTCACCATTTAAAACGCCGTTAAGGTATGTTTCCGTCCGCACCAAGTCGCCACTTTCTGTATTATAAACACGTTTTATCCCATTCTTTTTCCCTTGCTTGTAAGCAATTGAGGAGCTTATTTTCCCGTCCTCAGTGTAGAATTTCCAAATACTATCTAATTCAAAATTCAATCGATTACCTTCAGACTTTAACTTGCCGTTTTTATAATAGGTTTTCCAGTATCCATCAGGCTTTCCTTTACTTAGCCATCCTTCACTAGCAACCACTCCGTTATCATAAAAAAAGGTATTATACCCATTCGGATTAACACTACTTTCATTTTGGGAAAAGGCTAGGATACTAACTACACTAAAACATATTGAAAGCAACTTTTCTTTCATCCTACTATTTTTTTTCCTCAATAACATCTACAGCAAGTATTCTGATTTTACGCTCTAAGGCAGCTCTTGGGTTATAAATAGAGTTTTTAACATCATAATAATCATCACTTACACCCTGCGCAACTTCCAGTTCACCAATGCCTTCCTCAATTATATTTATGCAACCAATGCTATCATTCCCGTTTATAAACGGTTGCAATACACCATTATTATATTGGTTTAAATAATTTCGCAAACTCTCTACTCTTCGTTGCGCCAAATTTTGATTATAACGTGTAGAAGCTAATGGGCTACAATAGCCTTTAATTGTTACTTCAATTTGTTTGTTTTCTTTAACCAATAATACTAATAGTTTAGTAAACTCTTCCAATTGCTTCATACCAAGGTCAACGTACTGGTTAAACAAGGTATCAATACTATTCATTCTAAGCAATGTATCCTCATCTTTACCTTTCCCAAACTCCTGTTTGTACTTCCCTTTTAAAGCCGCATAATCGATATACGATTGCTCGTAGTTTATATTCGTTAATGTGGCCATCGTTTTTTTATCCGGCTCATCATTATGGAAATATAATTCTATTGGCGGTAATTGCTTTAAAGTAGCCATCCAAATAATGGTACTATCAATCGGAGGTGGTGGTGGTTTAGGAAGTGTAAACATGTAAATATCGTTGCAGCATCGTTCCGAATTCTCAAAAAATGAACCTGTTCTGTTGGAAGAAAAGAACGCTTCATTATTATCATTGCTAATGTTAAAGTAGATATCGTTGTAGGCCGAATTAATTGGCACTCCTAAATTAATAGGGTCTGTATATCCAGCGCTATCCAACTGACTTTCAAAAACATCAAAGCCTCCTAAGCCAGCATGCCATGTAGAGCTAAAAAATAATTTCTGACAGTGTCCACAATAAAAGGGAGTAATTTCATTCCCTATAGAATTAACTTTTTCTCCAGCGTTTATTGCTGCTCCAAAAGTTCCATCTTCATTAATACTACTGTACCAAATATCCATTTTACCATACCCTCCTTCTCTGTTAGATGAAAAATATAAATATTGCTGACCATCTATCATTGCCACAGCAGGTTGTGTAGTGGTATAACCTATTGCGTTAACCTGCTCAGGAAGTTTCACAAATGGAGTCCAAACACCATCCATATTACTAGACGAATAAATAGCACAACTATACTCAGAAGCATTAACTTGTTTACACCTGGAAATATAAGCCCTGCTTTTATCTTGATTAATAACAAAGTTGGCGTTATGAATACTATCGTTAATGGTACTATCCATTACAATAGCATCCAACCATGAATCCCCCCTTTTCAAAGCCTCATAAATATTGCTGTTATCTGTTGAATCCAACACTAATGTGTCAAGCACCTTACGTATTGAAGAAAAATAAAGTACACTATCTACCTTGAACGGAGAATATTCAGAAACAACACTATTTACGCTACTATCCAATTGAATAATCTCCCTATTCGTATTTGGATTATCTATTAACCATTTAGCCTCTTCACATGCAAGTAATTCTTGTTTAGCTTTTAATAGATAAAAACTTTCTTTCTTACTTAACTGAATATACTTTGCAAATAACTGTTTTGCTTCTTTATATCTGCCAATACTTTTATAGGTACTTGCCAGCCAAAAAACACATTCAGGATACTTGTTCTCATTAGATTGGTTTTTATAAACTTTTTGATACCAATAGTTGGCTACTTCATAATCATAGTTTAGTCTGCTCGCCTCTGCATACTTGTATTGTACATCAACATCAAATGAATCCAATAAAATGGCTTGTTGATAGTATTGGCTTGCAGCAAAGAAATTATTATCTGCAAAAGTTAAATCACCATTAGCAACAACGTCTTTAAACTTTTGAGCCACAGAAATATGGCATAACAGCACAAGTATTAATGTTGAAAGTTGATATTTAATAAAATTGACACTCATATAAATCACATATAAATAGGGCAAACCCTATGCTTTGCAATAAACGGTTTAATTTTTTTATAAATATAAATAACTGATAATTCAAATGCACCTCTATTATTCGTCGCGGCATTCAAGTTAGAGCTATTAATATCATAAGAAACTCCTACAATAAAACTCCTATAATGTAATCGAGCAGCAGCAACCCAAGCATCTTTGGCCCTATTATAAGCACCCAAAGAAACAGCTGTTTCCATACCATAAATTGGATGCAAATAATATTTACCAAATAAACCTATAGTAAACTCTTTAAACTTTCCTTGCTGTTGATATAAGAAGCTAGGTTCAATATCTATTCTTTCTGCTACTGGATAGTGAACACGTGCATTAAAATTTGTTTTAACGTCTAACTCAATATTTTTATTATCAAAAAAAGTTTGCTCTGGTGTATTTAAATGAAATACTGAAAACCCAACATTCATTCTTGTTCTACTATTCTTTTTCCATGCATAGGTAAGTCCCGTACCAACATCAAAATAACCGAAACTAGTTGTGGAAAAATTTTCTCCAGTACCAAGGTTTGGGTTATACGCATTACCATCAAATTGACTATCAAAACTAAGATCGCTGGTATTAAAACCTTTACTTGTAAAACCTGGTTGTATGGCAAATGACAAAAAATGTGTAGAGTCTTTACTGAGCTGTTTTATGTATGATATCGATAAATATACTTGGGTAGTTTGCAATTTAGAATCGCCGGCAATATCAGAGTTAACCAATAAACCAACCCCTGGAACGGCATTTTTAAACATGGGTTTAAGCACAGGAGGGGTAGGCATTATACGCGTATCAGCCGCAATTGAATAGGTATTAAATGGAACAGGAATAGCTTTCCATTGATTCCTATAATTACCAACAAACCGCCAATCGCCATCAAATAATCCAGTTTGCGAAGGGTTAAGGTTTTGAGGAGATGCATTGAACTGCAGCAAGTGAATATCCTGGGCAACAAGAGTGCCTAATGAGCATACATAAACGAGAATGACAAAATTAATTCTCTTTACCATCTTCACTAGTTCCATCACCTACCGTATAAGCGTTACATTTCCTTTCTTGGTAATTTCTTCACCATTGTAGCACTTAGCAGTTAAGTACCACGCAAACACAACCGGGTCTGCAGACATCTCATTGTACACTCCATCCCAACCAACGTTAATATCATTGGTTTCAAAAACTTTTTCACCCCATCTATTATAAACTGCAAAATACAATTCTGTTATGTTCTTCCCCCTTACATAAAGTAAATCATTGCTTCCGTCACCGTTAGGTGTAAACGTATTGGGCACAAAAATATTTGCCAATTCGCATTCCCTAATAAAAATTGTAACCGTATCGAATATTGGACACCCTCCAACATTAGAACCCACAAAAGATGCTGTATACGTAGTTTTCACTAGCGGGCTCACCTCTACATCCAAAATATCCGGTACATTTTCCCCTACCGTGGATGAAGCCCAATACATGGGTAACGAAGGATTAGTAATTGCATGAATAGTGGTAGTTTGCCCTGGATGAATATAATTATTATCAGTACTTGCATCAATGCTAAAAGTATTTGAATCCAAAACAGTAATGGCAGTACTATAGCTATACGAACATAATGCGCCTTGTGAATTAATTGAATTAATTACCAGAGAAACGCTAGTAGTTGTGTTACCAACAAAGTTTGGACTAGCCATGGTTGAATCGTTAAAACTAGTTCCAGGCGACCAGTTATAGCTTACACCACCCTTTGCTGATAATTGAATAACGTCATCCTTGCAAATCGTAGTATCGGTGCTTATAAGCCTTGTACTATCTGACAACTCAATTATTTGTGTAGTGGTACTTGAACACCCATCCACCCTTGAAACACTCAAGGTGGTAGTATACAAACCGTCTAATACAAAATCATTTATAGGGTTGGGTAAAGACGAAGAGTCTCCATCACCAAAATACCATTTCCAACTAACCGGGTTAACGGCTGATAAATCCGTAAAAGAAGCAGTATGTGTACATGGTGATACCGTGTATGTAAAGTTAGCTGCTATAGGTGGTAGTATCTGTACCGGCTTAATAATAGACGTATCCTTACACCCTAGGTTTGTTTCCACTAGTAACTGAACGTTATAGTTGGAAGCAGCGTTATAAATATGTTGCGGGTTTTGTAGTGATGAAGAGTCCCCATCGCCAAAATACCATTTGTATACGGTAATAAGGCCATTACTAGAGGTACTGAAAAAATTAACTGTATCCGTACACGGTAACACGTTAAAACTAAAATCTGCTTTTAATAAAGGAGGAACAGTTAGCTCCTTTTGTACAGTATCTTTACATCCATGTATATTGCTTGCTACCAATACAACCGTGTACGTAGCAGAATTTAAATAAGTATGTGTAGGGTGTTGTAAGGTTGACGAATCACCGTCACCAAAATACCATTTCCAATTTATGGGAGTTAACGTAGTAGAATCTGAAAAAGCAACCTCTCTAGAGCAAAGAGCAATTGTGTAGCTAAAATCACTTTGTATTTGCTCTGGCAACACCACCAGATTTTCAGTAGTATCGACACATGCAACACCACTATTAACAACTAGCTTAACTACATATATTCCTGTATCTGAATAAGCATGAATCGGGTTTTGAATACTTGAGGAATCGCCATCACCAAAATACCATTTCCAATTACCGATAGGAATATTGGCTGCACCAGAAAACTGAACTTCATTAGTGCATGGTGCTACCGTATAGGTAAAAGTCCCATCCAATGTGTCTGAAAGTAGCACAGATTTAATTAACGTATCCTTACAGCCATTAATGTTCGTTGTAATTAATTGCACATTATAAGAACCTGTATCAGGGTATACATGGGTGGGATTCTGAATGGAAGATGAGTCGCCATCACCAAAATACCATTTCCAATTCACGGGGTTATTAGTTGACGTATCGTTAAATTCAACGGTTCTTGCACAAGCGTTTATAGTTGTAGTAAATCCACTTAACGGTTTATCATAAACCGTTATATAGGTAAAAGTAGAATCTGTATAATTGCATGAAGTGGTATCCTGAGCAATTAATCGAACAAGGTATGTACCTGGTGAATTAAACGTTCTTGTAGGATTACTAATAAAGGAAGTGTCATTTCCTTCAAACACCCAATAAAATGGTGCCCCTACAGTGCTTTTATTTTCAAAATTAATAGTAAGAGGAGCACAACCACTTATTTCATTAACAGTTAAATCTGCAAATACCAATGGTACTTGAAAATCAAATTTAAACACGCCATTATTGCAATTGGTAGAATGGTTAACATTTGCTCCTGAATTAGGCCAAGCACCTGGGGTTACCGGAAAGTCGTCATTCCCGCCACATCCTGCACATACAGATTGATAAATCAAACCTCTTTTGTCAAACCTACTAGTTCCTCCATCAACATGTTCATGGCTTGTACCACCTCCAAAATAAGAAGCATATGTTAAAGAGTCTGCATCCGGCGCCAATACAAATAAGTAAAAGTCATCACCGTCTGTTGTGGAGTCATTGGCATTCGGTGTTAATGGCATCCCATGAGTTTCTCCTCTATCCCCTGTCCACCCAGACACATAAATATTCTCACACACATCCACCATAAAAGCAGATGGAGAAAGGTGCGGTGAGTTACTACCATTACCAAATATGGTAGAAAACTCTTTTTTGTTTAATGAATCATTAAACTTTGCAATAAATTGACCACTATTCGCATTATTATAAACACCTGCACTTACTGGCATTGCTCCATCTGATTGTCCTACAACATATATATCGCCGGACCTATCCATTTGAACAAAGTAATTTTGATCGTAAGTAGGTGTTCCCCACATGGTGGATGCTAAAAGTGATGAACCATCATTCTTTATTTTAGAAATGTATCCATCAGCCATACCTCCATTATATGTTGTTTGGATAGTACCCAAGGTGGTTGGATAATCCGACGCTCGTGAACCACCTGTAACAATAACGTTTGAAGAATCATCAATTGCCAACGCATATCCTGCATCATTATCACTCCCACCCAAGTACGTACTCCACAACAACTGTGATAAATCAGCATTCATTTTAAAAACAGCTGCATCTTGTTTTCCACCAAGAGAATTATCTATGCCATCCTTAAATGGAAAATTATTAGAACGTGTAGATGTAGCTATACAAACATTTCCATAATGATCAACGTTGATTTCACCTCTATATTGATCGCCGTAATTATACATTAACGAGTCGTACTTCGATTCCGCAAATCCGTATCTAATTCCTCCAAGATCAACACCAACATACTGAAATGTAGCTAAACCATTTTGAATTATGTTATCTGTCTCGGGAATTAATTGCCAACCACTTGCAGAAATTGTTGGCACTGCCAATTCCGCGGAATTATTCACATTAATACCATCATTTGCTGCCCCCCCAATGTATGTTGAGGACAATAATGTTGATCCGTCCGGGCTTAGTTTGGCAACATAAATGTCCGTACCAAATTTAAACCATGTACCATTGCCGGTAAACGTTACTTGACTGCCACCATTAAACGTTTTATCATAGGCATTGTCAGAAACAGGCAGATCAGAAGAACCGGTTGCTCCGTACAACAATAATTCATTCTGGGCATTCACAACAATACTAGTTACAATTTCTGAACTGCTTCCTCCACCAAAATAAGTTGAGTAAACGAGAGCGGTTCCACTAGGGTTGTATTTGGTGATAACTACATCCGTCATCCCATATGCGGGAGTTCCGTCAAATGTTGTGTCATAAGCTCCTAAGGTGGTTGGGTACCCTTGATTAAATGTGGTGCCTCCTGAATACAAATTACCATCAGAATCATAAGTAGCGGTCATGCCAAAATTATCAGCTGTAGACCCCGATGATGCCGCAAAAACAAGCACTGGATCTATTACCAATGTTTTGGAAGTATCATAACCATCAGGAAATTCATAAGTAACTATTGACTCGAATAAAACAAAATTACAAGCAATGCCTACCTTTCTTCCTTTTACCATTTGATATGCATACGGTGCTTGTTCTATAACCTCATTAATACTTGTTTTAAAATGCAACCTTCCGTTTTTTATAAGCGGGGTAACACCTTCATATCGAACTTGTATTTGGTTTACATTCGCATTTGGAGCAACGTAAAAATTATACTTCATACTGTTTTCCTTACCCAACACCTCAATATCAATCCCATCATACATTCCATTATAATAAACATGTCCGAACTTCCTAACATTACCTGCCCATTTACTTTTATCATTTCCCAAAAAATAGTTGACCATATCTGAACTAGGGTTTGAAGCAACCGTGTTAACTGAGGGTAAGGCATTTAAAAAAGTTGCCTTGAATGCATGCTGTTTTATTAATGGGGTAATTCTTGCTTGTCTAGTTCTAATATCACCTTTGGTAACACCGTAGTGTAAGCGTTTCATAGCCTCTTTATCAAAAAAGTTATAGGTAAAACAATTTTTTTCTAGATACAATGCACCTCCATCAAGCTCTGCCCTATACAGAATATTTTCTTCCCATTGCGATTTATTCTCAGTAAACCGTATTAAATTGTTTTCAGAATGTTCGTGGTCCTGAGAAAAAACTGTGCCTTGCCAACAAAATAAAATTGTTAGCATGATCATTCCTAAATTACTATTCCGATTCATTTAAATCTATTGGCAATTACTCTTGTAAATATACTAAGGAAATATGGCTTATTACCACTGGTTTTCGAAAGAATTTTTATACGTATTTTGCAAGCGAAATTAATTGCTCAACTTTAGGTTTTGAAAATCATCTAAATTCATGAAGTATTCAACTATCAACCCGAAACTATTCATAGAAAACAGGAAGCGATTTAGGGAAAAACTAAAACCTAACTCCATGGCGTTATTTGTGAGTAATGATATTATGCCCACTAACGGAGATGGGGTTATGGGCTTTGTTCAAAACGCGGATTTGTTCTATTTAAGCGGTATAGATCAAGAGGAATCAACGTTGCTAATACAAGTTGACAAAAACCGTAATTATAAAGAAATCCTTTTTATTCGTAAAACAGATAATGTAATTGCTCAATGGGAAGGAGAAAAGTTGAGTAAAGAAGAAGCAACGGAAGTTTCAGGCATTACACAGATTTATTGGAACGATGAATTCAAAAGAATATTGGAAGAGTTAATATTTGACGTTAGCAATATCTACCTCAACAGCAATGAACATCCTCGAAAAGATTCAAAACTTGAAAGTGCGGAAGACAGGTTTAGCAAAGAATTGAAACAACGTTTTCATTCACACAATTTTGAAAAAGCTGCCCCCATTATGCACGAGCTAAGAATGATTAAATCTGATATAGAAATTGATTTAATTAGAACAGCTTGTAAGATTACCCATAAAGGATTTAACCGAGTACTAAATTTTGTAAAGCCCGGGGTTATGGAGTACGAAATTGAGGCGGAGCTTATACATGAATTTATTAGCAATAGATCTAAAGGGTTTGCTTACCAACCCATTGTGGCATCAGGTAAAAATGCTTGCATATTACACTATATTGCCAACAATCAACCTTGTAATGATGGAGATATTATACTTATAGACGCAGCCGCGGAATATGCCAATTACGCAAGCGACCTTACCAGAAGCATCCCCGTAAGTGGCAAATTTAGCCCTCGACAAAAAGAAGTATACAATGCCGTTTTAAGGGTTATGAAAAATGCCATTAAAATGTTAGTACCCGGAAATACCATACCCAATTACCATAAAGAAGTAGGTAAGTTTATGGAAAAAGAACTTGTTGGTTTGGGCTTATTAAGTTTGAATGGCATTAAACGACAAAGCAAAGATGCTCCAGCATATAAAAAGTATTT
>CAXHCC010000011.1:0-27501 GCA_964014945.1 uncultured bacterium
CAGATGTGTATAAGAGACAGATAACCAACAGCATTGCTAATTACGGCAAACAAAAAACAGAATTACACATTGCCATTGCACCTACAAAAAATAACGACCGTACGGAATGGTTTGTTGAAAAAGCAACGGAAATTGGCATACATACCATAACTCCTATTAAGTGTACCAACAGCGAACGAACGGTTATTAAAAATGAACGTTTAATAAAGGTGGCAGTTGCTGCTATGAAACAAAGTTTAAAGGCTTATTTGCCAACAATTGCTGAAATGCAAAATGTAGCTGAGTTAATAAGCAACTCTGCTAACTTCAATGGTCAAAAGTTTATTGCACATTGCGAAAAGGAAGGGCAAGATCATTTAAACAAGGTATACAAAGCAAGTAGCAATGCTCTTATTTTAATTGGACCAGAAGGTGATTTTACAAGAGAGGAAATTGAGTTAGCCAAGCACAATGGCTTTATAGAAATTAGCTTGGGAAGCGCTCGCTTAAGAACAGAAACAGCTGCGGTAGTTGCTTGCACCGCTTTTAATTTAGCACAAAGCAACGCTTAACTTTCCACCTCAACAGGCTGGTAATACTTCCCTTGCCACAAGTCAAACTCCTCCAAATACTTATCCAACTTAGCTACCACTTCAAAGTTTTTTAGGCCACCCCAATTGGGTGCAATCAATAGCTTAGCAGGCGACTCGCTGGTAAAGCGTTCTATTACAATATCAGGGCGCAAAAGCGTAATAAACTCTGCAATAAACGCAATATAGTCGTCTAACTCAAACAAATTAAACATCTCAGGAGTTTCCCTTAATTGCTTTTCCATCATGGTATATTTAACCACCTGTAATTGATGAATTTTTAATGAGTTGAGTGGTAGTTTTGATAACCTTTCTGCATGCGACAACAACTCTTCGCGCGATTCACCAGGCAAGCCCATTATAACATGACCGCCTAAGTGCAAGCCTTTATCCTTAGCCAATTCATAAGCAACGATTGTTTCTTCAAAGCTATGGCACCTATTAATGGCATCCAGTGTTTTGTTCAAGGTACTTTCTATACCAAACTCCAGTGAAACGTAATTGGTTTTAGCAATGTTTGACAAAAAATCAATTATCTCCTCTCCCACACAATCTGGCCGAGTACCAATTACCAAGCCTGTAATTTTCGGATGATTAATGGCTTCGGTAAACAATTCCTTCACCAATTCAATATCAGCATAGGTGTTAGTATAGGCCTGGAAATAGGCCATGTATTGCTGCGTTGGATACTTCTTAGAGAAAAAGGCAATGCCTTCATCTAACTGCTGGGTAATACTTTTATCTGGCTTACAATAATTAGGATTAAAGGTATTGTTATTGCAATAGGTACAACCTCCTCTACCTTTGCTTCCATCTTTATTCGGACAAGTAAAGCCCGTATTCAACGATATTTTTTGAACACGTTCTCCAAACTTATCTTTAATATAAGCGGAATAAGTATTGTACCTTTTTTTATTATCCACAGCTCGTTAGCTATTTGTTTTTTTTCATACCAGCATATCCCAATAGCAACCATCCTGCAATAAAGAACAGCCCACCAATTGGTGTAATTGGCCCAAGTATACTTAAGCCTGCTAATCCAATTAGTTTAGCCGTTGCCAATAGGTACAATGATCCTGAAAACAACACTGTACCTATCATAAAACAATAGCCCGCTTTAAAATAAAAATCATTTTTGCATCTATCATACAAAAGTCCAATAGCTAACAAGGCAATGGCATGGTACATTTGGTAACGAACAGCGGTTTCAAAGGTTTGTAAATTGGTAGCTGTAATAAGCCCAGTGGCCAACTGCGATTTTAAAAAATGCGCGCCCATGGCACCTAAGGCAACACCCAAAGCACCTGAGAATCCACCAAATACAACAAATCTTCTTTTCATTGTTTTATAAATTTCCTGTTTTACCTCCGTCTACAGGAATGTTAATTCCTGTAATATATGAGGCCGCCTCACTCGCTAAAAACCCAATGGCATTGGCTACTTCTTTAGGTGCTCCAAATCTGCCAAATGGAATTTCACTTTTTAATTTATCCTCTACCTCAGCTATCGTGGTATTACTATTATCAGCTATTCCAGCAATTAAGCTCTCTAGCCTTCCTGTTGCTGTTAAGCCTGGCAACACATTGTTTACGGTAATACCAAATGAAGCTACTTCATTGGATAAGGTTTTTGCCCAATTGGCAACAGCCGCCCTTATGGTATTAGAGACACCCAAATTAGCAATAGGAATTTTTACCGACGTGCTAATGATATTTATAATTCTACCATAGCCTGCGGCTTTCATACTTGGTAGTACGGCCTGCGCCAATATATGGTTACATACCAAATGGTTGTCAAAAGCTTTTTTAAACTCATCAGCCTGTGCATCAATAATTTGACCACTTGGTGGACCACCCGTATTATTAACCAATATATGCACTTGCTTACCGTCATCCAGGTACTTTTCTATACCTTGTTTTACTTGCGTTGGCTCATCAAAGTTGGCAACAATAAAACCATGCTCTTGATTAGCTGAAACAGACAAGTGCTTCAATACTGTTTTTAAGCTTTGCTCATTTCTTGCCATTAGTACAACATTCGCTCCCATTTCAGCTAACAGCAATGCTGTTGCTTTTCCAATGCCTTGTGTGCTTCCGCACACCAACGCTGTTTTGCCTGACAAATTTGTATTCATAAGCCTTTAGTTTAAGGAGGTTAAATTTCGGAATTTAATTGCGATTAAATCGTAATAAATACGAAAACCCTTACATGTTGAACATTTCTATCTTACTGAGTACCCATTTCCCTCTTTCACTCCATGCATTTGCACCCTTATAACATCAAAGCTAAAATTATTCCTAAACCAATTATATTATTAATATTTTTGAGGTTCGGTATTTATTACATTAACCTAATAGTTGCCGACTTAACTAAATTAATTTATGGCAGATAATAATACTATATCAACCCTACAGTTCATAAGAGCCTTATTACGGAAACCGAACAAAAATGGGCCACCTGTAATTTCCAACCTTAAAAAGGTATTTAAAATATTAAAGGAAATTTATGGTAAACAACCTTATTGCTATAACGACTACTTTTTACGTACGGTTAATCAGTTTCCAGATAAGCCAGTTCTGTACTTTGAAGATACAGTGTGGACCTATAGAGAGCTTCAGGATTGGACCAATAGGTTGGCCAATCAGTTTATCGAAATGGGGCTTAAAAAGGGTGATGTTGTGGTTGTTTACATGCATAACCGCCCAGAAGTTATTGCCCTAAACTTAGCACTTTCAAAAATTGGTTGTATTTCATCACTACTCAATTACACACAAAAAAACACAGCGCTAATACACAGTATCAATTTATCCAAACCAAAACTAGTTATAACAGGAGCGGAGGTAGTTAATAATTATGTAAGTATTAAAAACGACATTGAAAACCCTGCAGTTAATCACTTAACCATTCCAGAGATTAACGGAACAAGTACGGGTGAGCATAAGGCCTTTGATATGCAAGCAAGCAGTGCCTCACCTGCTGAGCCTCAGCTTGATTATAAAATTTACGGTAAAGATATTTGCATGTATGTTTTTACATCTGGTACTACTGGTTTGCCAAAAGCGGCAGTTATATCACAAGCTCGATTGGTTGGTGGCTACGTTGCCTTTGGTATGGTATTAATGCAATTAACACCTGGAGAAAAAATTTATATTCCACTTCCGTTTTATCATGCAACCGCCATGAACGTTGGTTGGAACGCTGGTATTGCATTAGGGGGAGCAGTAATATTAAAACAAAAGTTTAGTGTAAAAGATTTTTGGCCGGATGTAGCTAAATACAAAGCCACCGCATTTTGTTATGTAGGTGAGTTATGTAATTACTTGTTAAGTGCTCCGGTACACCCATTAGAGAAAAACAACACCATTACCAAAATGGTAGGTAACGGTTTGCGATCTAGCATTTGGATGGAGTTTAAAAAACGATTTGGCATTGAGAAGGTGGGCGAGTTTTATGGATCATCTGAAGGTAATTTGATTTTCATGAACAATTACAATTTTGATAAAACCATGGGCGCTACAACCCATAAGCATGCCATTGTTAAATACGATCTAGAAGAGGAAAAACCAGTATTGGATGAAAATGGATTTATGGTAGAAGTGAAGAAAGGTGAAGCTGGTTTATTACTAGCAGAAATTACGGCCAGCCAACCATTTGATGGTTACACAGAAAAGGATAAATCGGAAAGTGCAATTCTTAGAGATGTACTTAAAAAAGGAGATGCGTATTTTAACACCAATGATTTAGTACGTAAAATGGGCTTTAACCACGCTTCTTTTGTTGATAGACTTGGTGACACGTTTAGATGGAAAAGTGAAAATGTATCTACCACAGAAGTAGAAGGAGTTATCTGTGGTCATGAAGAAGTAGATGAATGTATTGTTTACGGTGTGCAGATACCAAACATGGTGGGTAGAGCAGGTATGGTAAATCTTATTTTACCTGCTGACGGCAGCAAAAAAGAATTTGATTTAGTTTCCTTGTATGAGTACATGAAAAAGGAATTAGCTGGTTATTCAATACCTATATTCATTCGTGTTTCTAAATCGGTAGCTACTACAGAAACTATGAAGCATCAAAAAGGAGGGCTTAAGAAAGAAGGGTACGATTGTGAAGCTACAGGTGACCCCATTTATTTCTTAGATCCGGAAAGTAAAAGCTACATCCCTTGTACTAAAGAGATACGAGATAAAATAAACGCAGGAGCATATCAATTGTAGTAGCTGTAGGGGTGTTATTATACCCTCCTTTGATTAAATCCTTAAATGCGCTCCTTATAATTCTTAAGTGGTGAAAAAACTTGTTGCCAACATGTCGCCCAAGTTCAGGGGTATGTATTTTATGCTGTTGGCATCAATCACCTTTTCTGCCATGAGTATTTTTGTTCGCTTGGGCAGTATTACCATCCCTACCATTGAATTAGTATTTTTTCGTAACCTCATTGGGTTACTTTTTGTGGTGCCTAGCTTTTATTGGCATCCTGTTAATCAGCCATTTAATTTTAAAAAGCTTCCCCTTCTAATTTTCAGGGGTTTAATGGGTACGGCCGCACTTTCTATTATTTTTTACAACTTCAAACACATTTCTTTAGGACTCACAGCTACCTACGTACAAACATCGCCCATATTTATTGCTATCTTTTCTTTTGTACTTTTAAAAGAGTCTTTGCTAAAATCGTCCTGGTTGGCCATATTAATTGGTTTTATTGGCATCGTTTTCTTATTTAACCCAAGTATTGCCGTACCGCTAAAGTTTCACATTTGGGGGGTTATTAGTGGTATAGGAACGGCCATTGCTTATACTTCTGTTCGCAAGCTTAATCAATACTTCGAAACCCGATTAATTATCCTTTCCTTTTTGGTGTGTGGCACTATTTTTCCAGCGGTGTTAATGCTTTATGGTTATTATAGTCAAGCGCCAACCGATGGTATATTCATTACCACCTTCAATATCCCCAAGGGTGTTGGTTGGTTGCATGTATTTATGATTGGGGTTACTGCCTTGTTGGGGCAAATTTATATGACCAGAGCCTATGGTTCTACTAAAGCAGGTATTGTAGCCACCACCGGTTATTTTCAAATATTTTTTACTGCCTGGTTAGGCATCTTTTTTGGCGACCCTATGTTCCAATGGATGGAAATAATCGGAATCGTTTTAATTATAATTAGCGGTATTGTTATCGCCTATGAAAAGGATGATGGTTAAAAACGTCTTTATTCAACATAAGGGTGCAAACCTCGCAGCCCCATATCTACAACTGTTTCTCCAGCTCCTGGTTCATATTTTCCATCAACATTTACCTCTTTCCATTCGAAAGAGTTGTTTGTAGAAAAGGCCAATACAACTTTAATATCGCTGGTTTCATTACCTGTTATAACTAACGGACTAGCTAATTTTCCAGTAACCACACATGAACCAGCTGGCACTGGACTGGTAGTACTTATAGGATTCACAACCGTTACACCAGCACCTTCACCTGTAGTTAAACTTCCATAGTTGGTGCCTCCAAATGGTACACTTGTTTCAAAGGCCCAATAGCCTTGTACTTTATTGGCATTAACTGCAATGGTAGAGTCGATAATTTTATGCGTTGTAATGTAATTGTTAAAGCCTACAAAAGAAGCCAAACTCCCTGTTAAATCTGCGTTAACAAAATTAGGCGGATTATTAAAACGATAAGCAAGGTCAAACATTTGGTAGGTTAATGAAACCCGTAACCACGTATAGGTGCCAGCTGGCAATGTAGATAAGTTAACCGACACGTAATCCGTATTATTTCCTTTTAGTATGGCTTTATCAAAATCAACAGCATTACTTCCACCAGCAGTGGTTTCTGCACCTTGGTAAACAATAGCTCCTGATCCCAATGCGGTTAATGAGTCGGAAGCAAATTCAATATAATGTATGCTTGCTTTTTTCATGACAGGGTTTTGTGCTGCGTTACCAACTGGCACTGATACGGGTTGGCCCAAATTTCCTAAACGGGCTAGCGTACTATCAAATTTTATCCCAAACGTTAATTGCGGACCTGTTGGTGTTGGAGTAGCTGCAGAAGTGGTTGTGTTATCTTTTTTACAAGCGCTTAGGCAAGCACCAATCAATAATAAAAAAATAAGTTGTCGCATGATTGTGTAGGTATTATTAATGTTATTCAAATATAAACTATAAAGCGTTAGAGCGCAATATAATGTATCCAACGGATTAACCGGTGGCTCCTATTAAATCATTCACCGCAGTGGCAAACTCAACAGGCGAATCCTCTTGTAAAAAATGACCTCCATTTAAGGTTACATGTGGCATTCCTTTTGCTCCAGGAATCATTTTTTGTAAGTATCTATGTCCTCCCCGTGTAACTGGGTCGCCTGAACTAAAACAAGTTAAAAAAGGTTTCTCCCATTTCTTTAATACTTCCCATGCGGCTTTATTTGCTTCAGATGCTGGATCGCTTTCAGATGCTGGAACCAATCTAGGAAATACGCGTGTTGATACTTTATGCGCCTTGGTTGGAAAGGGCGCATTATAGGCTGCTATTTCATCGGAGGTAAGTTTTCTTAAAGAACCGCCATTTAAAATCATACCAATTGGAAAAATTGGACTATACCTCGCAAAAGCTCTCCATGCAAAAAAGGCTTTTGGCAATGTTAATTCTCCTGTGGGTAAACCTCCATTTCCAATAGCAATTCTGGCAAAACGCTCTTCATTTTCAGCTGCAACTCTTAGCCCAATTAATGACCCCCAGTCCTGACATACCAGTGTTATATTTTTTAGATCAATAGCTTTAATAAAATTGGTTATCCACTTTACATTATTTGCATAACTGTAATCCTTATATTCAGTGTATTTATCTGATTTTCCAAAACCAATTAAGTCCGGCGCTATAACTCTATGGCCCGCTTTTACACATACCGGTATCATATTTCTATATAAATATGACCATGCAGGCTCTCCATGCATCATCAACACCACCTCATTACTATCCTTGGGCCCTTCATCAACATAATGCATCCTTAACCCATCATCTACCTCAACATAATTTGGCTTAAATGGATAGTTTTTAACATTTGAAAAACGTTCTTCCGGAGTACGAATGATTGCCATATGATTAATTTTAGTTCAGCCAAACATACAAAAATATCTTCCACTAGAAGATTCTGTCAAAGCACTCAACCCATACTTGTTCTATCATGTTTGTTAATTCTTTGTAACATTAGTTACTTGCACTCTCATCGCGAATTAGTAAATTGCGCGTATTAACAAACAACCATTTTACCGTGCATTTACAATTACATTCGTATCGTCCATTTCTGATAAAGGCAATTTGTTACGCTGCTATCTTATTCTTCATTTTACCTGCGCATCTTAGCGCACAAAGTACCGAGGAAATTGTAAAAACAGAGTTTGCTAAAGCACAAGGTCTTTTTGAAAGTGTATATTCAATAGACAATGAAAAATTTGGGGATACAGATCACAAATACGAAGAAGCTGTAGAAATATTTTTGGATCTCTATTACCGTGATACTACCAATTACAACCTCGCGTTTAAAATTGGTGTGTGCTACCTAAATTCTACATCACAAAAAAAATCCGCCATTCCTTTTTTATCTAAAGCCATTGAAAACACTTCTGAAAAATGCAAAGAAGGCTCCTTGAAAGAATTAAGAGCCCCTATAGCTGCTTATAAGTTTTTGGCGGACGCGCAGCATATAACGTATGACTTTTATGCAGCCATTGAAAACTATGAAAAGTATATTTCTTTAATATCTGACGAAGAAGAAATTGCCAAGCAATATGCAAAAATTCAGATGTGTAGTGTAGGTTATAAACTACTCGCTAAACCGGTAAATGTTAAAATTGAAAACCTAGGTCCTGAAATCAACTCTGAATATGCAGATTACGCACCAGTTTTAACCGCAGATGAGCAAACGATATTTTTCACTTCTATTAGAGAAGGAAGCTTGGGTGGCCTAAAAGATGAGCAAGGCAACTTCATGGAAGATATTTACACGAGCTCAATTAAAGATGGCAAATGGAGCACTGCTAAAAATGCAGGCACCAACATAAACACTTTTAATCATGAAGCAACGGTAAGTATTTCACCAGATGGACAAACCATATTAATTTATAAAGACGATGATGGCGATGGTAATGTATACAGCACGGAACTAAGGGGAGATATATGGGAAAAACCAACGAAATTAAATGCTACAGTTAATACTGAGCATTGGGAAACAGGTGCTTGTATGACGGCCAATGGCAACACCTTGTATTTTACCAGTGATAAACCTGGCGGATTTGGCGGTAGAGATATATATCAAAGTAACCGGCTACCAGATGGAACTTGGTCAAAGGCGCGCAATTTAGGCTCAACTATCAATACACCTCTTGATGAAGAAGGACCTTTTATGCACCCTGATGGAGTAACCCTCTATTTTAGTTCTAAAGGACATGAAACAATGGGTGATTTTGATGTATTTACAAGTACAAAATTAGATAGCGGCAAATGGACTAAACCTCAAAACGTTGGTTATCCAATTAACACCACCAATGCCGACGTATATTATGTTATTAGCCCTAATGGCCTTAATGCTTATTTTACATCGTTTAGAGACGGAGGGTATGGAGAAAAAGATATTTACGTAGCCCACTTTCTTGATAAAGCCGAAACACCTCTTGCTATAGTAAAAGGTACTGTTAACAGTAAAAACAACCGACCAATAAGAGATGTTAAGATTACTGTAAGAGATAATGAAACCAATGAAATAGTAGGTATATACAGGCCTAACAGTAAAACAGGTGAATACCTGTTTATATTACCTCCAGGTGGCAACTATAACGTTGTATACGAATCGCCTAATGCGTTATTTTCATCAGAAAACATAACCATTCCAGAAGGCTCAAGTTTTATAGAAGTTGAAAAAGCGGTGTCTATTGAAACCTTAGAAGTTGGTAGTACGGTTACACTTAAAAATATATTCTTTGATTTTGACGCTGCCACTTTACGACCTCAATCAAACATAGAGCTCAATAACGTTATTAAGCTGATGAACAAAAACCCGAAAATGAAAATTGAATTATCCGCACATACGGATAGCAAAGGGAAGGATGCTTATAACATGAATCTTTCACAAAGAAGAGCAAAGGCAGCAGTAGATTATTTGGTGAAACACGGCATTAGCGCCAAGCGATTAATTGCTAAAGGATATGGAGAAACAAAGCCTGCGGCGCCTAACAAAAACAAAGATGGCTCTGATAACCCTGAAGGTAGACAACTAAACAGAAGGGTAGAATTAACCATTTTACAATTATAATTTCAAGGGGTTTCGTTATTGTTTATAGGAATGCTTGTACATGGTAATTCCTTATCTTCGCGTGCGTAAATAATTTAGCATGGAGTACAATTTTATAGAGGTAGAAAAAAAATGGCAGGGCTATTGGGCCAATAATAAAACCTTTAAAGCCGATAACAATTCTGACAAACCCAAGTATTATGTACTTGACATGTTTCCTTACCCAAGTGGTGCTGGTTTACATGTAGGCCACCCTTTGGGTTATATTGCTTCGGATATTTACGCTCGTTACAAACGCTTAAAAGGGTTTAATGTTTTACACCCAATGGGTTATGATTCATTTGGTTTGCCGGCCGAACAATACGCTATACAAACAGGACAACATCCTCAAAAAACAACTGAAGATAACGTAGCACGATACCGTGAACAATTGGATAAAATTGGTTTTTCATTTGACTGGGATAGAGAAGTACGCACATCTAATAAAGACTATTACAAATGGACACAGTGGATCTTTATTCAAATATTTAATTCGTGGTACAATAAAGAAAGTGATAAAGCAGAAAACATAAAAACCTTAATTGCACAATTTGAAAATGAAGGCAACGAAAACGTTGATGCTGCTTGCGAACAAACGCACACTTTTTCTGCGGAAGAATGGAAAGGATATTCAGAAAAAGAGCAATCGGATATTCTCTTAAACTATCGCTTGGCGTATTTAAGTGACACCATGGTAAACTGGTGCCCTCAACTTGGAACAGTACTTGCCAACGAGGAAGTAAAAGAAGGTGTTTCTGAAAGAGGAGGCTACCCCGTTGAACGCAAATTAATGCAACAATGGAGCATGCGCATAACAGCATATGCTGATCGTTTGTTAAAAGGATTAGACGGCATTGATTGGACAGAGTCATTAAAAGATTCACAACGCAATTGGATCGGAAAATCGCAAGGAAGCAGTATTGTTTTTAATGTAGAAAACAGCAGTGAAACTATAGAAGTGTTCACCACCAGACCAGACACAGTTTTTGGTGTATCATTTGTAACGCTTGCGCCGGAACATGAATTGGTTGACACCCTAACAACGCCTGAGCAAAAAGAAGCCGTTGAAGCCTATGTTTTAGCTTCTAAAAGCAAAAGTGAACGTGAACGCATGGCGGATGTAAAAACCATTTCAGGTGTATTTACGGGCTCCTATGTAACGCATCCTTTTACAGGAAAACAAATACCTATTTGGTTAGGCGATTATGTATTGGCAGGTTATGGAACCGGGGCAGTAATGGCGGTTGCAGGTCACGATTCAAGGGACTATGCTTTTGCCAAACATTTTGATTTGCCGATTATTGAGGTGGTTGAGGGAGGTGATTTAAGCAAAGAATCGTACGATGCAAAAGAAGGTAAATTAGTAAACTCTGATTTTTTAAATGGCTTAGATGTTAAGGATGCTATTAAAAAAGCCATAGAAAAAATTGAAGAGAATAACATTGGTGAAGGACAAACCAACTTTCGTTTACGTGATGCTATTTTTGGCCGACAACGTTATTGGGGAGAACCTATTCCTGTTTATTACAAAGAAGGCATTCCGTATGTGTTAGACGAAAGCGAATTACCATTGGAACTACCAGAGGTGGATAAGTATTTACCTACTGAAACCGGAGAGCCTCCTTTGGCAAGAGCCTCTTCATTTAAAAAAGATGGCAAATATGATTACGAATTAAGTACCATGCCAGGCTGGGCAGGAAGTAGTTGGTATTATTTGCGTTATATGGATGCTCAAAATGATAATGAATTAGCATCAAAAAACGCTATTGATTATTGGCAAAATGTTGACCTCTATATTGGTGGATCTGAACACGCCACGGGGCATTTATTATACGTACGTTTTTGGACCAAATTTTTAAACGACCTAGGTATAATTCCTTTCGATGAGCCTGCAAAAAAGTTGATTAACCAAGGGATGATACAAGGGACGAGTGCTTTTGTTTATAAAGAAAAAGAAAGCAACACTTATGTATCCAAAAACCAAACAGAAGGGAAAAAAACCATTGCATTGCACGTTGATGTGAACATCGTAAACAATAACGTACTAGATATTGAGGCCTTTAAAAATTCGCGAGAAGAGTATAAAAATGCGGAGTTTATTTTAGAAGAAAACGGCGAATACATTTGCGGTAGTGAGGTAGAAAAAATGTCGAAGTCGAAGTTTAATGTGGTAAACCCCGACTTAATGGTAGAACAATATGGGGCTGATTGTTTGCGCTTATATGAAATGTTTTTAGGCCCATTAGAACTGGCCAAACCGTGGAGCACGAATGGTATTACCGGCGTTGCCGGCTTTATCAAAAAATTATGGCGCTTATACCATAGCAACGAAGCATTTAATGTGAGCGATGAAGCTGCTAACAAAGATGAATTAAAAGCCCTACACAAATGCATTAAAAAAGTGACCTACGACATTGAACATTTTTCGTTTAACACTACCATAAGTTCCTTTATGATTTGTGTAAATGAACTGAACGATTTAAAATGTAACAAGCGTGAAATACTAGAGCCGCTTGCCATTATTATTGCACCTTATGCACCACATATAGCAGAAGAGCTTTGGAACCAACTAGGCCATGAAGAGTCTATTACCTATGCGAAATTTCCAGATCATAATGAAGCCTACTTAGCTGAAAACACACACAAATACCCTATTTCATTTAATGGAAAAACACGTTTCTTTAAGGAATTCGACAAGTCTTTAAGCAAAGATGATATCGAAAAAGAGGTGCTAGTAATGGAAGAAACTAAAAAGTATTTACAAGATAAATCACCTAAAAAAGTGATTGTGGTACCCAACAAAATTGTAAACATTGTAGTGTAAAATGGATAGTGAAGTTGAAACACAATTTAAAGAAGTTCTTAAAACACTTGCCCCTCGATTTGGTGATGATTTAGATATGCAGGCTCTGCTATTTTTAATTGGCGTACAAGAATTGGGTAAGGGGCCTGTTCAATTAAACAAAAATGCCAAAATAGATGTAATGCATATTGCCATTTGCACCTTGCTTGAACCTTTTGGTTTTTACAAATTTGACAAGTTAGATGATGAAGGTTGGCCACATTGGACTGTTGTAGAAAACCTTCCGCCACTTAAATCAGGTCAGCAGTTAAGACTCATGAAACAGGCTATAGTAGATTACTTTAAAGCCAATAAGATTACCTAGCATAAACGCAACCTTTTGCAGGAAACAGGCATCTTTACTATATATTTGCTTACAACATGCGTTGCTTTTTTACATATTTAATATGGGTGTTACTTGGCTCAAGTGCCATTGCGCATTCTGGCAGCTTTACTGATCAGTGTGATGAATTAGTTATGCCCTCATGCAATAGCAATTGGAATGCCGCTACTGGAACTGACTCAGCCGTATACTTTGCTGGTGACAACGGCAATATATTTATACGCTACTATTATGGTGGTACAAATTCGATTTTACTTAATGCTAGCTACGAATTTAACGGCATTCAGTTTATTAATAATAATATAGGATATGTTTGGGGCAGCAATGGCGCGTTATTTAAAACAACCAATGCTGGTTTAAACTGGTCGCAAATAAATACGGATACAAGTAGCACGATTGACAAGGTGCAATTTATTGATGTAAACAATGGTTTTTTTATGGTGGACAGCATTATAAAAACAACCAACAATGGAGGAACAACGTGGACCGAATTAAGCTTACCTAGCAATATTAATTTTAAAGACTTTCATTTTTTTGATGCCTTAAACGGTCAAATTGCGGGTGGAACTAGTAGTCCGACTATCAGTGGAAGCATCTATTCAACCTCCAATGGAGGCGCTAATTGGAGTTTATTGCGAAGCGATACTATTGCTTATACCCAACTAAATTATGTTTCTGCAACTAAAGGCTTTGTGTATGGGGGTAATAATAATGACACCCTTTTATTAGAAACAAACAATACCGGTACCAATTGGTTTCTCAAATACAATAGCACTTTTTGGAGTTTGAAAAGTGATGTTATAGAGTATCGCAACCAAACACATTTCGTAAGCAATGAAAATGGCACCAATTATTTATATGGTGCCCCCTATTTTTTAGACACGCAAGATGGGCCTATAAATGGCATTAGAAACATAGCTAAAGTAACTTTTAATGGTCAAGAATTTATATACCTGCTTACAAATGTTGGTGTGTATCAATACGCTAACGGTAAAATGATAATTAAGCAAATAAATTTTGTGGATAATGTACAAGCCGATTCGGCAAACAACCCATTAAACACTTTTAAAGCAGGTGGTAAAATTCGCTTTAAAATTATTGGCCGTAACGTAACTCTTGATTCCATTAACAGCGCGCAATGTGTTCTACGATGTAACAACCCACTTGTTACAGTAACCGACAGCACCTGTACATTTGGGAAAACCTATAGTTGGTTTAGCTCTACCAGTTTAGACGAACTAGAAATAATGTTGGATAGTAATATCGTTAATGAAAGTGTTATACACTTTCAATTTAATATTTCATCCATTGTTCCTGGTGTAGATAGTAACACCTCTATTTTGAGCCTACCCGTTGTTATACAACCCTTCGCAATTAATAAAGTTGAAATTGTTGATACTACTAGCAATAGCTACATTGCTAATAACAATGGCATTGTAGAGCCTGGTGAAACAGTGCTGCTTAACACGATATTTAGCAACACCACCAAACAGGAATTCTCTAGCGTAAAAGGGGAGCTCGTATCCCCTTTTTTAGAAATTAATGTTTGGGATAATTGGGCCTACCCTTATGGAAGTGGACTCGTTAAGAAAAAGCAATCATATGGTACTTTTGCACCTTACTCAAATGGCGTTCAACCTGTTTCGAAATATGTTTTTACGAACAATTTTGATAGCCTTTATAAATTTCCGTTAAGCGTTGTATTTACCGGACTACTTTTATCATACGCCGATAACAACAACTGCAAGTACAATTATTATTATGTAAATTATACTCTTGAAGGTTCGTTAACCATTAACGATAGTGCACAGCAAGTGCCCGACTCCTTATTTGCGGGTTATACCCCACCCGGCGCACCTACTACCACGGTTAGTCCAAACCCGAGTACTGGAATTAATGATGCTACTAAACCGGTTGTTAATGTGTACCCTAACCCAAGTAATGGCGTTTTCATAGTTAGTAATGTCACAAGCCCTAATGCAAGCATTAGTTTGTATAATTTACTTGGTAAAAAAATTAATACCCTTACAAGCGTTATTAATAGCAACACTTTACAAATTGATTTAACTTCTCAGCCTACCGGCGTTTATTATTTAAACATTTCAAGTATCAATACGCAACAGAGCTTTAAATTGGTAAAAAGTAATTGATGCTTTAATTCCTAAATAACTATAATTGTATATTCATCATCCGTAAATTCAAATGAACGAAAAGCTAAGTATACTAACTGAACTCATTAAATTGGCGAGGGTAGATAAGCAGTACCGCGACGACGAGTATCAGTTTATGAAAATAATCGCGAAATCCCTCTCTATTAGTAAAGAACAGCTAGATGCTTTGTTTAATGAGTATGTGGAGTTTAGCCCACCTGAAATGGAAATGGCACGCATTGTGCAATTTCAACGTTTAGTTTTACTTGCCAATATTGATATGGAAGTGGCCAATGAAGAGATGGCCGTAATTCGTGAAGCGGGCATGCGGTTGGGCCTGAGAGCAGAGGCGGTAACGCGTGTATTAAAAGAAATGAAAGAACACGAAAGAGGTATGGTGCCAGAAGATAAGTTGCTAGAAATTTTTAAAACTTATCATAATTAAAAAACGGGGTGGCTTACTAAAGCGTTCTATTTTGTTGCTTTAAACAACAAGGTGTTTTCGTAAAATTTAAGCAGCTTTTCTCCCTCAGTTTCCCAATTAAGCGTCTTAAATGCTTCAACGGAATTAGTTTGGTATGAAGCAAGTATGGATGGATCTTCTACCAATGTGCACATAGCTTCTGCTAAAGCATTAGCAGTTCTATTGGTAACAATGACACCGTTATTATATTTATTAATCAAGCGACTGGTTTCAGGCATATTCAAATCAATAATTGCCAGGCCAGCAGCAGTATAGTTAAAATACTTTATGGGAGGACCAGCAAAGCTAAATGCACTTGTTTCAAAAGCAATAAGCCCAACACTACAACACTTAAGTTTCTCTGGTACCTTATCAAAATCTAACCAACCACTTACCTTGATAACATCTTTCAAATAATTCGTCTTAACAAAGGCATCAATATATTCTTTTTCTTCACCTTTGGCTTGACCTATAAAAAGTAATCTCGTGTCAGGATGCCTTTTATTTACTCGTTTAAAGGCCTCCAACATGTTTTTTAAACCTCTATTAAATAATATAGCTCCTTCATGTACAAATGTGATTTTTTGAAGATTTTCTTCTGGAGCTTTTACGTTAGCCGCAAACAAGCTTTGAATGGCTGCGTTGTAAATAGTAACACTTTTTACATTATTGTTCTTGCTATGGTATTGCCTCCTATATAAATCATTCATAGCAACCAAATATTGTATTTGTGAAAAATAACGAAACCGCAACCATCTTTCTTTTAACGTACCACCACTAAATGCTTCATGAGCATCATATACCAATTTTGCTCCGTTTTGCTTCGTAATTAATAGCCCTAAATAAAATGATTCTGGTTCATGTGCATGATAAATATCTGCATCAATTTCTACAGCCTTGGAAACATAGTTTTTATAAAAACTGCCAAGCAGTACCTTTTTTAATAATTTATCTATAATAGTTGTAGGTGTTTTTATCGCATAGGTAGTAACACCTTCAAGTGTGCACTTATCTTCACCTGGTTTATTTATCGCTTTACTACCACCCATATCATACATAACCCCATTTTCATCCGATCTGCAAATCATGCTTACCGCATGTCCTGCACGTTGTAATGTAAGTGCCTCCTTGTAAAATATTCTATCATCCAAGGGCGAATGATAAACCGATATCATACATACTTTAGCCATTAGCTATTGTTCTTTTTTATGTACCGTTTATAATAAATGGCCTTTGCAATTAAGTTAAACAGCTTTGCAATTAAGCTGGTATAAATTGCTCCAAACACTCCATAAATTGGTATTAAAATCAAGTTGCCAGAAACGTTTATAAATGCTTCGGCAAGACCAACATTTCTAATTTCTTTGCCCAATGATTTAGCACTTAAAAACTTAAATGGCTCTGCTAAGCCCTGTAAAAAAAACACTAGCGATACGGCTATAGCATATTTTGATACATCACTAAACTCAGTACCAAACAATACAAAAACCAACCAATCTACCAACAAATAAAACAACGCTACGGCTAACACTAACCAAAGGGTGTTGTATATAAATACCTTTTTAGGTATGTATGCTTGTACGCTAAAACGTTTAAACAAACTATTGGATAGCGCTTGAGAACCCAATGCTATAGGTGAAGCGATAATATTGGCCAGTGAATAAAAACCATTTACGGTTGTGCCAATAAAATAAACAATTGCCAACTCATCTAATCTAAATGTACTTTGATTAGTCGTGCTCCCCAAATAAAAATGAAAGCCATAGGTTTTGGTTTTTTGCCACAACGTTGTAAAGTGCGTTCTACGGTTTTTAAATCTTGGTTTTAAGTTTTTAATAATTGGAAAAATTGCGATAAGAAGTGTAAGCAAGTTAAACAGGGTTACTTGAAAAACGGTTATAGCATCACTATAGAAATACACCAACAGTACCCCTAAAAAAAGCAACTTGGCTAGGTTGTCATAAACGGGCAGTAAGTGCACTTTGTTAGAGCCAACCGACAAGGCAACAATGGCACTTCTAAAAGGGATGATAAACGTTAGCGGTGAAAGAATGCGTAGCACATCGCCAATATGTGAACTAAATAATTGATCAACATAAAAAGAAAACACCCAAACAAAAACAGCATACACAATACCAATAACTGCACTCACTATTAGTCCTAGACCAAATAACTCTTTCTCTTTATTCTCTTCCTTGTTTTCAGCCAACAACACCTGTAATGAGGCAAAAAATCCAAACCTAAAAAACAAAGCTGTAAAAACTGTAAAGGATCCAAAAAAGGCATACAAACCATATGCAGCAGGACCAAGCAATTTGGTTTGAATTGTTTTAATACCAAAACCAATTGCAAGCAAGGCCATTTGCGAGGCAAATAAAATGGCGGTTTGTTTAACTGTCTTAGATTTTAACAATTGATCCATGTGTAATGTAAAACGAAAATAAGCATAAAACTTATGGACTTTCGGGTCTATATTAACAGCAGGCATTTATGCTTACCTTTAGCAGGGTAATTGGCACTCATAAATTATTCTGTTACCGTGCAAAAACAAAACCTTCATCGCGAAATTGGTGTGAGCGGCCTAAGTGCCAACCTCATTAATATAATGGTGGGCTCTGGTATTTTTGTGCTACCCGCTATTGTTGCCACCGATTTAGGAGCGGCAGGTGTTTTAGCCTATCTGTTTTGTGGAGTACTAATTACTTTGGTTATGCTTTGCTTTGCAGAAGTGGGCAGTAAGGTAATAGATTCGGGGGGCATTTATACCTATATAGAAACATCATTTGGAAGGGCTGCTGGGTTTGTATGCGCAGTACTTTTTTTACTATCTACTATTACTGCCGATGCAGCAGTGGCCAACGCAATTATAGATATCATAAGTACCTACAGTTCTTTTTTTGATCGCTCATTTACCAAAGTATTGTTTTTTGTTGCCGTTTTTGGCGGATTTGGCACCATTAATATTTTAGGCCTAAAAACTGGGATTGGTTTTGTTAAAATCATAACCCTTATTAAAATAATTCCCCTCCTTTTAATTGTTATGGTAGGTATAGGAGCAGTAGAAATAAGCAATCTGTACTCGAGCGCAACCCCCAGTATAAAAGAAATCGGTAAAGTGTCGCTTATATTATTTTTTGCGTTTCAAGGCGCTGAATCAGGCTTATCTGTGAGTGGTGAAGTAACAAGTCCAAAAACAACCATTCCAAAATCAATTTTTGTAAGTATTGTGGCTGTGTTAGTGCTGTATTTATTGATACAAAGTATAGCGCAAGGAATTTTAGCCAATGACTTAGCAAACGCAGCAAACCCTTTGGCAGAAGTTGCCCAGCAATTATTTGGAAAAGCTGGTTTTGGTTTATTAACCATTGCTGCGGCAGTATCAATGTTGGGTTATTTAAGTAGTGAAATATTAAGTATTCCTAGGGTACTATATGCTGCCGGAAAAGACGGTGTGTTCCCGGTTAAGACTCTTTCCCAAATTCATCCTACCTACGCTACTCCTCATATTGCAATTCTGGTGTACGTAGGCCTAGGTTTTATTTTTGCTAATTTCGGAGGATTTAAGCAACTTGCCATCATATCCAGTGCAACTATACTCTTAATTTATTTAGGCGTTTCGCTTGCCACAATTAAGTTGAGAATGGATGCGCCGCCTATCAATTCGTTCAAAATTCCAGGCGGTCCACTAATTCCGTTATTATCAGCTACTACTATAATTTGGCTACTTTCCAACTTGAGCATGAATGAAATAAAGGTAATGGCTGTAGTATGCGTTGTGCTTACAGTTGTTTACTTCTTATTAATTCGAATGAAGGAAGGGCGCTAAGCTATTTGAAACAAGAAGGTAATAATATCTGAACGCTATTTTTTATAATTAAGTTATTACCCTATTATCTTTGTCAAAAGATAATTTAACTAATGCGATACAAAGAGTATAATCCCAATAGCGTTTTAGAAAAAAGTATTCCCTTATTTTGGGAACATGGATTTGGCGGCTGCGCCATAAAAGAAATTGTTGAAGCAACGGGAGTTAATCGTTTTTCCCTTTATCAAGAGTTTGAAGATAAAGAAGGAATATTATACAGTGCTTTAAACTTATATCATGAACGATACAACCAGCCCAACTTAGCCATATTAAAAAAAGATGTACCCATTCGTGCATTGTTAATCAAATTTTACGACAGCTATTTATCTGATCATCCACAACACCCACCTGGTTGTTTTACTATACATATTGCCACGGAATTAGGTGATGCCAACAAGAAAGTAAAGTCAGTACTGGATGCTTTTATTTCACAATTACATGAATTATTAATGGCTGCGCTAATCAAACATAAAAGCACCAAAGAGCGTGCGCAATTTTATACAGAACAACTGATTGCCTTATTTTGCACATCCGTTTGTTTTAGCGTAATACAATCAAATAGTGAAAGAAAAGCATTTATTGAAAATGGCTTAAACGTTATACTAAAAGACTTATAATTATGGCTAGAAAAATCACAGAAGACTACGAAGAATTAGTTCAAAAAGCACAATATCTATTTTGGATAAACGGGTACAAATCAGTAACCGCAGAAGAGTTAGCTGAGCATTTAGATGTAAGCACCTCTACCATTTATAATAAATACAGTAAAGACAATTTGTTTATTGATGCCTTGGAGCATTATGTAAATTCTTGCTCTGATCCAGTGCTTACAAAAATTAGAGAGTCCACCACTGGAATGGAATCGTTTCGTGAATTTTTTTACATGCTAATTGATGCATTAATAGACAAAACATTTCCAAGAAGTTGCTTAATGGTGAATACCGTTGTAGAGTTACGTAATGAAAACAAACGAGTAACAGAAGTGTACGATCGTTATTTTGGGAATATGCGTGAAAGCTACATTGTGGTATTAAAACGTGCGGTTGCTTTAGGTGAAGTTAAGCATGCAGAAAAAGTAGAAGAGTATGCAGATTTTTTATTGGGCGTAATTTTTGGCTTAAGTATTTTATACAAGATAAAAAGCAGAGAAGAGCTAAAACTCCATGTTGACGCACAGTTATCCTTGATTAAATAATAACTGAACGCTATTTTTTTTCTCCGAAAAGCGCCCTCCTACATTTGTGATATAATTAAATATTAACCATTTAAAATTATAATCATGACAAATGTAAACGTAACCAAAACAATTAATGTAAGTGCTGAATCTGCATGGGAAAAACTATCAACATTCAAAGGAATTGAAAACTTTTCACCAGTAGCAAAGTCAGTTGTAAACGGTGAGGGAGTTGGTGCAACACGTACATGCTATATGCCTGACAATGCAGAAATTAATGAAGTATTAAACAAACTGGATAATGAGAATATGGAATTTGAATATGCTATTACTTCAGGTCCATTTCCGGTTGAAGGTTATGTTAGTACGGTAAAAGTTACCGCGGTTGATACAAATAGTTGCAGCATTTCTTGGGGCTGTGTTTTTAATGCAGATGATAGTCATGTAGCTGATATGAGCACCTTATTCGGAGGCTTTTATAACGTAATTATTGATAGCCTTGAAACACTAATTAAAAAAGAGGTTGAAGCGGCAGTTTAAACGTTTAATTTTTTCTACGATCAAAAAGCCCCGTATGTATACGGGGCTTTTTTTTACTTCATGTTTCCAATTAATTTTCTTACATTAGATAGGCACTTCAATAGTTGATGCACATGACCACCGTTAAAACCAAAGTAGCAGAAATTACCGTTGAAGAAGATGGTATACTTTTTATGACATTTAACGAAACTAATATTGAAGTTAGTTTAGATGATGCCAAAGAAATAATCAGCGTAAGAAAAGGATTACCCATGACAAATGGCAAGCAACTCATAATTGTTGATTTAACAAGTAACCCTAACAGTAGTTTAGATGCAAAAAATCACGGGAAATCAGAAGAATTTGCTGAAATAACAACAGCAATGGCCCTACTTGTGGATGGTTATATGAGTAAATTTATTGGCAACTTTTTCTTAGGCTTCGACAAGCCCAACTATCATGTAAAGCTATTTTCGGATAAGGCAAGTGCTAAAAAATGGTTGCTAGGATTTAAATAAAGCCACAACAAAGACACATTTAAAAATCGTATTATTGGTAATTAACATATAACGATTATATAATTATAATATATTGAATACACCAAAACAGGAAGGTACACATGAGCAATAAAGTAACCACCAAAGTAGCCGAGTTAACAATAGATGGAGATGGCATAATACACATGACATTCTTTAAGAATGTAAAAGTTAACCTTGAAGAGGCTAAAAACATATTAATTGCGCGAAAAGAGTTTCCTATGGAAGATGGCATGCAACGAATGTTAGTTGACATGCGCAACACTCCTCAACCCGAAAGGGAAGCACGCGAATATGCCAAAGCAGAGGAAGTAATTAACGTTACCCGAGGTATGGCCTTATTGGTGGATGGGCCCATGAGCAAATTATTGGGTAACTTTTTTCTAGGTTTTAATAAAGGAGGATTTCCTACCAAATTATTTACGGATACCAAGGAAGCTAAAACATGGCTTCTTCAGCTGTAATTAGAATATGGCCACCAATAGCGATAACGACAGAAAGTTTGATGCGATTCTTGAAAAGTTGGGTGAAATGGCGGCGCTTGACTTTAGCACTACCATACCTACTGACGAAGAAGATAATTCTTTAAATGCAATTGCAATGGGCGTTAATATGCTTGGTCAGGAGCTTGAAAATACGGTTGTAGAGAAAACTAAATTGGAGTCAACCAATAAAAAGCTAGAAGAATTTGTGTATATAACTTCCCATGATTTACAAGAGCCGCTGCGTACTATTAATAGTTTTACAGACTTATTAGCAACACAGTACCAGGGAAAATTAGACGATGCCGCCAATCAGTACCTCGCATACATATCAGAAGCATCTAATAGGTTACGCGATTTGGTTTCAGACCTGTTGGACTTTGGACGTATTGGTCAAAATTCTACCCTGACAACCATAAATATGAATGATGTTGTACAAAACGTGGTAAACGATCTCAATCAGTTAATTGAAGAAAACCAAGCAAAAATTAAAAGTGAACAGCTTCCTGAACTGGTGGGCTATCGCAAGGAAATTCATTTCCTTATTCAAAACATTCTATCAAACGCCATTAAATTTAAAAACGAAACTCCTCCTCTTATAACTATTTCCGCTAATGACAATATGCGCTTTTGGCAATTTTGTATCGAGGATAATGGTATTGGAATAGCAAAAGATCAGCAACAAAAAATATTCCAAATATTTCAACGCCTGCATGGCAAAAAAGATTACGACGGTACCGGCATAGGCTTAGCACATTGTAAAAAAATTACAGAGCTATTGGGTGGTGATATTTGGGTAGAATCTACCCCTAAGGTTGGCAGCAAATTCTACTTTACAATATCTAAGCAGCTTGGTAAATAATTCTTAGATGATGGTATACTCTTCCATGAATTTGGTAGTATACTTTCCGCTCTTAAATGCCTCGTTCTCCATTAATTTTAAATGGAAAGGAATAGTTGTTTTAATTCCTTCAATTATATACTCACTTAATGCACGATGCATTTTAGCAATGGCTTCTTCACGTGTTTGCGCAACGGTAATTAACTTGGCAATCATGCTATCGTAATACGGAGGTATCGTGTAGCCTGAATATATGTGAGAATCAACGCGTATACCATGACCACCAGGTGTATGTAAATTGGTAATTTTTCCTGGAGAAGGACGAAAATCATTCTCTGGATCTTCCGCATTTATTCTACATTCAATAGCGTGTAATTGTGGTAAGTAATTTTTACCCGATAATTTTTCGCCTGCCGCCACTAAAATTTGCTCACGAATTAAATCATAATCTATCACCTCTTCCGTAATTGGATGCTCCACTTGAATACGAGTATTCATTTCCATAAAATAGAAATTTCGGTTCTTGTCTACCAAAAACTCTATGGTACCCACCCCTTCATATTTAACAGATTTTGCCGCTTTTACCGCCGCTTTACCCATTGCATCTCTTAGCTTATCCGTCATAAATGGAGAAGGTGTTTCTTCTACCAGTTTTTGATGACGACGTTGAATAGAACAATCTCTTTCTGATAAGTGACACGCTTTACCGTATTGGTCACCTACTATTTGAATTTCAATGTGGCGCGGCTCTTCAATAAACTTTTCCATGTACATGGCACCATTACCGAACGCCGCATCAGCTTCTTGATAAGCAGAATTATATAGATCCTCCATATCTTCCTCCTTCCACACAATTCGCATTCCTTTACCACCACCACCAGCAGTTGCTTTAATAATTACTGGGTACTTTATTTTTTTGGCTAATTTTTTCGCTTCTTCTACGTCTTTTAATAATCCTTCAGAACCAGGTACACAAGGTACACCTGCCTTAATCATGGTTGCTTTAGCTGATGCCTTATCACCCATACCATCAATCATTTCTGCAGAAGCACCAATAAACTTTATGTTATGTTCATGACAAATCTTTGAAAACTTAGCATTTTCAGACAAGAAACCATATCCAGGGTGTATTGCATCAGCATTGGTAAGTTCCGCAGCTGCAATTACGTTATGAATATTTAAGTAGGAATCTTTACTTGAAGGTGGGCCTACACAAACTGCTTCGTCAGCAAATCGCACGTGCAATGATTCTTTATCGGCTGTTGAATAAATCGCCACCGTTCTTATTCCCATTTCCTTACAGGTACGAATAATTCGTAATGCAATTTCGCCCCTATTTGCAATTAATATCTTTTTAAACATATCTAAAATGAGTCTTGTTTATAATACGTTGACAAGCCTTCAGCTACAAGTATAAAACTTGTATTAGCTTGGATCAACTAAAAACAGTGGTTGATCGTATTCTATTGGACTTACATCGTCCACCAATACTTTCACTATTTTACCAGACACCTCCGCCTCTACTTCATTAAATAGTTTCATTGCTTCTATAATACAAAGCACTTTTCCTGGTGCTATTTCATCTCCTACCTCAACAAAGGTAGGTTTATCAGGAGAAGGAGATCTGTAGAAGGTACCAATCATTGGTGACTTAATAGTTATATACTTTGATTCGTCATCAGCCGCAGGTGCAGGAGCACTAGCAGGTGCTGCGGCAGCTTCAGGTGCTGGAGTTGGTGCTGGTGCAGCAGCAACAGGAGGTGCAACATGCTGAACCGGAGGTGCAGCCGCAACTTGTACTGGAACTGATTGTGTTACAACTGGCTCTTTCCCTTTCTTACCGCTTGACGTAATTTGTAGCTTTATATCTTTCGTTTCAAGTTGAACTTCGTTAACGCCTGACTTCGCTACTAATTTAATTAGATCTTGTATTTCACTTAATTTCATAGTTTTTCTCTTTTTTTAACCAAATTCGCCCATAAATCGATTGAATTATGGGTAAATGTAACAAAAATTGTCAATTATTCAGATTCTGCTTCAGGTTTTGGGTCATATGCCCATTTCAAATAAACCGACCCCCATGTAAACCCTCCGCCAAATGTAGATAGGATTAAATTATCGCCTTTTTTTAATTGGCTCTCATAATCCCAAAGGCATAAAGGTACTGTGCCTGCTGTGGTGTTTCCGTATTTATGAATATTCAACATTACCTTATTAGAATCTAGACCCATACGGTTTGCGGTAGCATCAATTATTCTTTTATTGGCTTGGTGAGGCACCAACCAGTTAACATCTTCAGAACTTAAATTGTTCTTCTCCATTATTTCAGCCGACACATCTGCCATGCTGGTAACAGCGTATTTAAACACAGGTTGTCCGTCCTGAAAAATAAAATGCTCTTTAGCATCCACGGTAGCATGAGAAGCAGGATTAACTGAACCACCAGCCTTTTGCTTTAGGAATTTCCCACCTGAACCGTCGACTTTCAAAATAGAATCTTGCACGCCTAAACCTTCTTCATTCGGCTCCAATAAAACAGCGCCTGCGCCGTCACCAAATATAATACAGGTTGTTCTATCTGTATAATCAATAATAGAAGACATTTTATCCCCTCCTACTACTATTACTTTTTTATGCTTACCCGATTCAATGAACTGCGCTCCGGTAGTTAAAGCAAAATTAAACCCTGAACAAGCTGCCGCTAAATCAAAACCGTAAGCATTTTTTGCGCCCACCTTTTCACAAATCATATTTGAAGTAGATGGAAAAGCAAAGTCGGGGGTAATGGTTGCACAAATAATCAAGTCGATATCCATAGCAGAAATGCCCCTTTTTTTCAAAAGGCGGTTAATGGCTGGAGCGCATAAGTCTGAGGTTCCTAAACCAACACCTTTTAAAATTCTTCTTTCCTTAATTCCTGTTCTTGACTCTATCCATTCTGAGGTGGTAGTAACCATTGTTTCTAACTCCTCATTGGTAAGCACATAATCTGGAACATATCCAGCAACAGCAGTAATCGCAGCAGTAGTTTTAGTCATTTCCTAATGATTTTTTTAACTTTTCGGCTAACCTTGCCTCAGTAACATCTTTTGCTAACACAAGCATGTTTTTAACCGCAACATCCGTTGAAGCCCCGTGCCCAATCATAACAGTTGAATTGACACCTAATATAGGTGTTCCTCCGAAATTTTCGTAATTATATCGCTCAAAATAATCGTCTTCTATTCCGCGTTCCTTTAATATGCCGTATGTAGACTCCGCAAGCTTTAACACAATATTACCTGTAAACCCATCGCAAACAATCACATCGGCCTTGGTGGTAAATATTTCATTCCCTTCAATATTTCCAATAAAGTTGTAGTCTTTATTGTCTTTCATTAACTCATGCGCGGCTTGCGATACCAAATTACCTTTTTCTGGTTCACTTCCTATATTCAACAAGCCAACTTTCGGCTTTTCTACCCCGTATACGTATTGCGAAAATAGAGAACCAATTAATCCAAATTGGTATAACACGTCTGGCTTACAATCGGCATTTATACCAACATCCAGCAACACTCCCATGCTACCATCCAAACGCGGTAAATGGGTTGATATGGTTGGCCGAATAACTCCTGTTACCGTTTTAATGGTAAACATAGCTCCAACCATCATCACTCCGGTATTACCATTGCTTGCAAAGGCGTCTATCTTACCCGCTTTTAGCATACCAAAACCTAAAGCCAAACTAGATTTTGGTTTGTTTACAAATGCTTTGGTTGGGTGTTCGCCCATACCAATTTCTTCCGGCGCATGTATAATTTCAAAGGTGTCTTTTGCTACCCCTTTCTTAGAAAGTTCTTCAATTATAGCAGCTTCGTCGCCAAATAATACAACTTGAACATCTTCAGGCAAAACCTCTTTTGCTAACAAGGCACCAGATACCGTAGCTTCGGGGGCAAAATCGCCACCCATTGCGTCAAGACCTATTCTCATAGAGCGTAAGTTTAACTAAAATTTTTATACTGCAGCCTTAGCTTCTATTGCCAAATTACCTTTGTAATGTCCGCACTCACCACAAACTCTGTGGTATAGCGTTGGTGCACCACAATTAGAACATGCAACCAATGTAGATGCAGTTGCTTTGTAATGCCCTCTTCTTTTATCCCTTCTGGATTTCGATATTTTTCGTTTAGGATGTGCCATCTTAAATTTATATTGTTGTTTTTACTAGTTTAAATTTACATTTTTTAATCCGTCCCACCTTGGGTCGGTTTCTTGTTCATTATCTTCTGTTATTTCTTCATCAATTAAATACGTCTTCAAGCGTTGAATAACCTCTTGATTACAATCCGCTTCATTATTATGCTCACGCTTTGCAGGCAAAGCTAACATAGTGTATTCATATAAATATT
>CAXHCC010000012.1:0-27146 GCA_964014945.1 uncultured bacterium
ATTATAACATTAGATGCGACTGACGCTATCAAAGAAAAGCTAGTAACAAACTGTATCGAGCTTAAAGAATTAGTACAAAATAAAGCAAAAGAATTTCTAACTATTCAATCTAGAGGATCGTTACTCTTACCTGAGAATATTGTTGTTATTATTGCTGATAAAACTTTTGATACTTGGCTTTGTTCAGATATAGAAGGGTTAAAATCTTGTAGTCTTATTGATTCGAGTCGTATAACTGAGGTTTACAGTAATGTTGACAATGAAATTCAATCACCAAATACTTGGTTAAAAAGTAAATTAGTCAGACTTGCGGACCCTAAGAATAGAAGGCATAGAAAGATATTAGCAAGCTCTATAAGACCAGAGGAAGGCGTAAAATACAGCCCTTCGTTTTCAAAATTTATTCGTGAGGTGAGGAGGTTTGCATGATTTTCGTTTATTGTTATTAGATAAAAATCATGAAAAAAGTTTTAGCGGTTCTTTTCCTTTTAATTCTTCAAGGAGATACTAATGCCCAAATAAGAGTGAGAGATAAGTTAATTAGCGTGTGTTGGCTATTAAGCCCAAATCACGTAGATAGTGCAACAGCATTATCGGATTCGTTACAATTTATAAACACCTTAGATGGTAAAATTGCAGACACATTATATTTAGTTAATTATTGTGATAGTATCTTCCATTACGATGACACAGTTAATTTTGGCGGGAGAATAGATTTTCAGCGTAAAAAATATTTTTGCTTCGAGCCGAAAACTGACTCCATAATTGATACGATTCAAGTTGGAATAGCATCCATTTCTGGAACATTTTTTAGATGCGGATTCTGGGAGTATGATAGAAAAAACAAACAGCTATTGCTTTATTTTTCAAAAACGGTAGGGTATTACAAAAACAAACCTAGCAATTTTATGCCTCCTTTAGTGTACAATATTGATTATATCAGTCATTGGGAATTGTTACTTGTCAAACAAACAATGACCAGCATTAAAACCCATCCGAAAAGAATTCCTCGACCTCCATTTTAAAGCCAAGTTTAATAATTCGCACTAGGTTACCAAAAGATATATTACGCTCTTGCCTTTCGTAGCCACGCATTAATGAACGTGCAATATCGCTTTCATTTGCGAGTTTTTCTTGGCTTATACCTTTCTCTTTTCTCAGAGAGATTATTCTTTTAGAGAGCTTTTCTAAGTAATCCTTTTCTAATTCTTTTAGGTCGGTTTTCATTCTATAAAGAACCGCAATACATCTATTTTTAGTAACTCTATATATAGACCCTCTATAAATAGAACATAATTTGTATATTTGAATCTCATTTACCAATTAATATTATCATGAAAAAGTTTTTTATTTATTCCGTTTCCTTGCTATCACTAGCAATCGTTTCATCCTGCAAACAAGAAGGGTGTACAGACATTAATGCCACTAATTTTAATTTGCAAGCATCCAAAGATGATGGTAGTTGTAATTACCTTACAAAAGGATGCACAGACCCATTAAGTGAGACCTATAATGCTGCTGCGGAAGTGTCAGATGGTTCTTGTACTTATAAAGGGTCAGTTTTGTTTTGGTATGACCAAGCTATGGCAACTACATTATCCAATGCAAGTGTTACTTCACTTAAATTTTATGTAAATGACCAACTCATTGGTTCATCTGCTGCAACTGTTTATTTCACAGGAGAGCCATCTTGCGGTTCTGGTTCTGCAAGCATTACAGATCGTGTGTTATTAGACCGTACAGAAGCCATTGAGTACATGGTACGTGACCAGTCGGATAATTTATTGTGGTTTGGCATTGTAGAAATGAAAGCCAAAAGCTGCATTAAAAAGAAGTTAGAGTAAGTCAATAAATACAAAAAGCAGCCTCTTATATAAGAAGCTGCTTTTTGTTTATGGCCTAACTACATTTTAATACCACCGCGCTCGTTTGAAGAGTCTATTATAAGGCTTAAGGTGAATTTCATCATAATACCTTCTAAAATTAAATGTGGGCTTGTACATTACGGATGCCGTTTTTTCTGCAATTCCACAATGATCAAAAAAACGTTTATACCTGTAGAATGTGGAAGTCGGTAGATTAAGAACCCTACGAATTTCTGAAAGTTTACTTCCTTTTTGAATCAATGTATACATCAGTAGTGCTTTATGTTCATTAATACGTTCCGTATCCTTTGATTTAGAATTATTGAAAATTCTCATGTTTTGCTCGAACTTATTTTTTGGTGGAAGATCCAATAATTCGTACTCCTTACATGTTTCCCAGAATTTATTTTGCATGATGTTTAATAGGCCTTCATTAAACGGTATTCTGTCATAATGTTCCAATTTGGTATCCTTTGTAACGTAATGTTTGTATTCTTCAGCTGTTCTAGGGTCAGTTTTAAGATAAAATTTGTGAGATTTGCTTAGAAATTTGCCAAATTTCTTATGAAATCTCTCCAATGCTTTTAGCTCATATGACCTTGATACTTCTCCATAGCGGATTGTATTTCTGGTACCATATTCAATTATCAGATCTCTGTAAAAAGTTGATTTTCCTTTTCTAGTTTTATGGTTCTTAAGTTGATTTATTAGCTTAATCCAATAATCATAATCGTCTAACAAAAAGGTTACTTTTCCTTCTTTTGCTCCAAGGATATTCTCCTTAGTCGAGCATTTAACCATTTTCTTCTTTTGAAGTATACTGCTTATTTTGTCGTATACTTTCTTGTTGTTCTTGTGTTTAATATTAACATATCGGTTGTTTTTCTTTTGCAAGCGAATATTTTGATTAAAAAGTTTGGACATATATGAACTTCTAAAAGTCATTTCACACCGTAGTATTCTATTGGCAAAGTTTTGTAAGTCGCTCACCGGAAATGGTGCCTCTTTACCCTTAGCAATAAAAGGCTTGTTGGCTTTATCATGTTGCTTCCTGTCATTTTTCCTGTACTCTGAACCCTTGTGATAAATTTTAAAAGAGTAATCGTTATTCAGAAAAAATAAACTTGTTGCATATTCCTGCTTTGATTGTGTATTGTCTCTGGAGTATTTCTTTTTTATGTTCTTCTGTAATTCCAGATAGCTGAGAGCTTCCATTTCGTTCGGAAAAACAATATTGAAACATAAATCAATCCTATTGATTTCAACTTTGTTATAATCTATATCACTAAATGGAAATTCCTTGTGAAAGAAATTTGCAATTGCAATTGTTAGTGCATAGTAAAGCTTTTTTGATTTATACTCCCATGAAGCGTATTCCGATCCACCTGAATAACCTTTGTTGTGTTTATGTCCAACTAGTTGAATTATGTTTGTACCATAGATGTACTTAGGAATGGAAAAGTTTATATCTATGTAATCTCGATCTGGATCAACGGATATTGCTATTGAGTAATGAGAACTTTTTACGTTTAGACTTTGCTTTGCAAATTTCTCTATAGCCCTTCCAGAATTGTTTAATTGAATAATGTCTCTATCCAGAAAGCCTCGCTTGCTTTTTTTTGGTAAAGGTTGATCATCGTTTAGTTTATAACGTTTAAATATTGTTTTTGTTGACTGTATTAAGTCTTTATATAATTTGTCATGAGTTTTTAAGTCATGAATTCTTAGGTGAATAGTGTCTAACATAATGTAGATTTTTTATTTATTAAATAAATTGGGTGTTAACCCCTTGATTATTAAAAGCTTTCGCTTGTTTTTTAAGCATTTCTGCTTGCCATTACTGGTAGCTATTGTAGTATGCTATCGCACGGGGCGAGCTCGCTCGGCACGGAGATCATACATTCGCCGCCATGCGAATGTGCCCGCCGCACCGAAAGTTTTTACCAATTTTTCCGCGGATGCTTGCCTGCGGCTATCGCATATGGCGGAACAAATTGAAAAACTTTCTTAAGCGATTGAATATTATGAGTTAGGAGGAGCGTTTCCTTGTTCGCTTCCTGCGGTAAATTGCCTCTTTACAATGACTTGCTTTACCTCTTCTGATTTGTAGAGAACGCGATTCTTAACTCGATAGGATGGTATATCCCCGTTCTTGGTAAGCTTGTTTAGGGTTGGTAATGTTATTCTTAGGTGCTTGGCTGTATCTTTTCGTGTCCAGAGTTCACCTTGTTGATTGTCGTTTTTTTGATTTATAAGTTGATTGATTTTGGTTTCAATCAGCTTATCGATATCTTCTAATAGATTTTTATAATCTACTTCTTGAAATAATATTTTTCCCATGATTCTTTGCAATTTTTATTTTGCAAAGAACCATTGGTTAAATTTTTAAAACCCTCTGGGGGATCCCCCAAATATTATTTTCTATTTTCTTTTTTGGTCTTTTCTTCCAGTTCTTTTTCCAGTTTTACTATTTCGTGTTTCTCCGCTTTTATCCTTTTTTCAAGCATTTTTAATGCTTGGCTGTGAAGCCCCACTTTCTCAAAAAGTTCCTGTAAAAATTTATAGTTGTCGCTTTTAAATAATTCAGGGTTCTTTTTTGCCTTCTCAAGCTTAAGGTAAGTAGTCTTTATTGTGTCTTTATTTCGTCCAACAATTTGACTGATCAACTCGTATCTGTTATCTGCGGAAATGTCAAGTGATAATAATGGTTTTATCAATCCTAACTCATCCAACAGCAAGACCCTTCTAATTGCAGTGATTTTTTCTTCTGATAATTTGTCATCCTTCAATTTCTTGGCAATTTCTAATGCTTCATCTGACTTTGCATTTGCCGCTGCCGAATTGCCAGAAATACTGAAATAACTATTGTCTTTAAACATATTTGTGATATTAAATGGCTTTTAATTTGTGTTTACTTGCCCAATGTAATTGCAACAGCTTGGCATGTTCATCAGGAGTAACTTTAATATAACTTAAAAACGCTTTTTCTGTCTTGTGTCCAGTTATTTGCATAATGGTATAGGATGGTACTCCATCTTTATAAAGGTTGGTTGCGAAGCTTCTTCTTGCAGTATGCGTAGTGATTAATTCGTATCTATTACGCTTTGTTGTAATGTTCATACCTGCTTTTGTATAATTTTTTGAGAAGCTTTCATTTAAGCTTGGTAACAATTGAGCCACTTCTTTTAGGTACGCATTCATCTTTTGATTGCTCAGCGCAGGAGGGAGGGAGTTGTCGTAATCGTCTTTATACTTATTCATAATTCCCCTTACTGTTGGATGAATAGGGATATTAACTACATTGTTCGTTTTGATAGTTTCTATTTCTATCATATCACCCTTTATATTTTCTGCCTTGATGTTTGAAAAGTCTGAAAAGCGTAATCCTGTCCAACAGCCGACAATAAATAAATCTCTTACTTTCTCTAGTTTCGGAGACTTACTTAAATCAAGCTCATACATTTCCTCCAACTCTGCTTCGGTTAAATAAATGTTGTCGGATTTTTCTCGAATTACCTTAAACCTTTTGCTTTTAAATACATTGGTTGTGTTTATGCCTTTTTCACTAGCATAGCTTAAAAATGTTTTAAGGTGCTTAATATGTTTGCCAACAGTGTTATTTGAAAATTCCTTTTTGTGAGAAAGGAATTCTACATAGTCATTGTAAAAGTCTAGATCTATGTTTTCAAAATCAATTAATTTGTTTGTAGTTGAAGAAAACTCTTTAAGTAAGGTTAATGACCTTTTATAATCTCTAATTGTAACGGGTTTTATTGGCTTTCCTGTCGTATCATTTAACCGCTTTTCAGACTCATTAATAAATTTCTCTATAAAGTCTATCAGGTTAGTTTTGTCTTTTATTACACCCTCAAACTCTTCCTTTAAAGCATTTTTTAATTCGGTGGTGCTTGGTTGCCTGTTGTTGTCATTTATGAATCTTCTGTAAATCGTTTTTGCACGTGATTCAACATCGTCAAGTCTTGCGTTGAGTTCATTTAATTCAGGAAACTTTCTTGTATGTATGGCTCTTTGATAATTTCCTTTTGCGCGCTCGGGTTGCCAATTTTTTGGTACGACTGAATCTTTAGTAGGGAAAACTAACTTTTTGTTATTCCAGCGAATCACCAAATTAATTGGTGTTGCATTCTCTGAATTGGTGTTACGTAAATTGAAGTTGAATTTTGCCAAAATTGGAAGCTTAATTGTGGGGTAACGACCCTGGTAAAAAAAACTTGGTAACGGTTAGGATAGGATGGGCCATGGGTTTTACCTCTTGTTGTGTTTAGTTTTTATTAGACCATAGTATGTGATCTTTGATGAATTTTCTTTCAAAGTCCTTTTTGTATACTTCATTATGTGATTCCAATTGAACTTCAAGGATTCGTAAATGGTCTCCCAAAAGAAGTGTTTTACAAACAATCAAAGTATCCCCTCTAGGACTGATAAAATCGTACTTTTCTGACCATTCTTGCCCATAAGTCATTAAATTCAATTTGTTAAATACCTTATGGGCTCCAATTCGTATTTTTTTTATTGTTGGACGATTTATTTCTGCAACATCTATTTGCTCTGAGATGACAGTCAAGTTATTCTCAACAGCAATCTCATTCATTTTTTGATTTATCTCAATTCCTAAATCAAAGGGTCTAGAAGAGGTCATAAATTGATAGACACCAACTATTGATACTAGTAGAATAGAAATCGCTATAATTATCTTTTTAATCATTTTCTTAATTAAACACAACGTTAGACTAACGACCCATGCGCAACTTCTATATTAACAGTAGTATGTGCGAGACAAACTTGTTATTGTGCATTGGATTTAGTTGTTGTTGGGGAACGCTTTTTCTTTGTCTTGTATATCCTCCCTTTCTTTCGTCGCTTCCAAACTTCTTTATTGTCGTTGGAAACATATTTTAGAAATATTATGTTGTCACTTTCTTCGTTTTCATTTAGACGTTGTTTAAATCGTGGTCTAAAGTCTCCACCATTCTTATCTTTAGCATTTTCAATTTTCAATTTCGCATTGTTGAAATGAAACCAAACCTCTTTGTTGAAGGAATTTAAAATCATATAGTCTCCATAAATGACATATCGCCCCGAATCTTTAGTTGCCCCCCAACTAACTGATCCTAGAGAATGATAATAAGTGGAGTCAGGTTTTAATGAAATAGATTCATAAACTCCTTCTATAATATATATGTTGTTAATATATCGGCTATTCATTAACCTATTTCTAATTGAATCACTCTGCCCATATGCTATTGAACAGAGTGAGAAAATTAAATATGTATAAAACAGTTTTTTAATCATTATTTATGTTTCCCAATTTAGTAAAAAAACCGACAACGGTTGTCGGTTTGGTTGTCGGTTTTTGTTTATTAAGCTTAATTCTATTTAATTTCCGTTTTCCATGTAATGTAACTATAACAGCTATTAACAAAGGGTTAGCAGGTAAAAAGTAGGAAAATAGAATTAACAAAAACGAGTCCCGTCCGGACCGCTTAGAAATACCGCAACTGGCTTTATAAGAGTTGGTTGCGGTATTTTTTTTCGGTTTAGTCCTTATTTAGCCAGCAATAGTTGTTTATTATTATGAAGTATAAAATTGGTGATTTGGTTCATTGGAGTTCTGATACAACTACAATTTATAGGGTTGTTGCTACTTATAATGAACCTGTTAAGGATAGTAGCCCTCCTGATTTTGCAGATAGTCCAGGTATGTATGTGATTGTAGAGAATGATAAGCTGCCAATAGATGGTGATAAGCGCCTTTGTTTTTATGAGAAAGAACTTACCTTATTTCAACCTCTACAATAGGGTTTCAATTCTTATGCTCTCTAAATACTTATCTAAACACCGCCCTTTCCTAAATGACTAAATAGCCATTATCAAGAGTATTCACTCTCACTTCCGTATTCCAAGTAAGAATAAAGGCTGTATAAGTTGTTTTCATAGTTTGTTTCGTAGAGGTTCATTTTATTGTCTATAAATAAACAATTTATCATATATCCAATCTAATTTTATTGAGAACCGATTCACCCACATCTGTAATTTCATAATTTTTCTTCTCAGCGATCATCGTGTTTTTTAGAAATTTTATCAATCCCAACGATATGAATTCTTCAAGATTTGGTGTATTATCTGCAACGGAAGAACCTTTAAGGATTAAAACACAAACATTATTGAAGCTGTTGATTAAATCTTTCTTTTTCAACTTTTCAAATAAAACAGTTGACATTTCAGGTGATTTCTTGTCGTATGGGATTACGTTATCATCCTTTAGGTTGGTTAGCTCAAACGCTAGGCTTTGTATTTCTTTATCTCTTTCGTCCAATTGTTTTTTCAACCTTTTTATTTGTCTATTCTGATCAACTTGGTCGCGATTATTCGCTTTTATATTTTCAAGAATGGCCTCTTCTTCCGCTATTCTTTGTTGTTCTTGAATATCAAATAGTTTTTGACCTGTTTGATTTGATTTTCGAATTTTGTATGCTTTTTTTATTAGGTATTCAAGCGCCCCCATCACGTATGGAAGTACTAAATAGTATGATAGAGCAATTACAATTGGTAGTATTATGAGATTGCTATAAGTTAGTTTTATATATGTTATTCTTGTTTCAATTGTCTTTGTTGATAACAAAAATACCGATAACGGCTCCCAATTTACTACTAACCAAGAAATAACAAAGGTTCCAAGAAGCGGATTCTTAAATCTTTCTTTTGATGACTCAAATACACTCTTTAAAAACTCAAACATGTTATTCGATTATTCATTTATTCTACTCTTTCTACAACCCCCAGGAAGAATTGCTCCATTGTGATTCTACCCAGTTCTCAACTTTATCATCTAATGTAGGGAAAAAGTCTATACCTGTTAATGTTTCTATGCTGTTTACGGAGGTTGTATATTGCTTTAGGTTGCTTTTAGATCCTACTTGCGGGATTAGGAACGCAATTGTCTTTAATCCCAAAAAAACAATTTATTCATTCGTATTCCAAATACTAGATTTATAGGCACAAATCCTATACTAGTATTGAGAAAGTCCTTTGCGTTATAATCAGGGTTCAGTATTTTAATATCCCACTCTTCCTTTAACAGATAGCTTTCGGAAACATACAACCCATTAAGTCCAATATAATAGGTTTTTCCTTTTTTGCTCCATAGATATTCATACGCAAACCTTGGGTTCCCCCAGAAAGAAACCCCTACTTTTAAGCTATGGTGGTTGCTAAAACTAAATAAGTCGTAATAAATACCTGTTGAGCCATACGCGTTTTTGCCAAAATATGCGACATCAAGGTATGCCCCAAATCCCCTATAATTTACATCCAAATTAGCTATGAGGCTGTTTGTAATCCCATAACCAATACCATTATAAAAGTATACCCGTTTAATTTTGGAGTCTTTGTTTGTGTTTTCCTTAACTCGTCGAGTAGAATCATTAGAACTTGTTTTATTCTTTTCTTCGCCTTGATTATCATGCTTTGATACATGATACCCTTTCATGTATCGACGTTTAGTTATTGAGCATGAGGATATTAAGAGGAGTACTCCTATCAAGCAAATTATGGATAATATCTCTTTCAAGTTCTGTGGCAATAACTTTTCTATTTTCATTCATTACTAATTCAGGAAATATGCCCGGATGAGCTTATCTTCTGTTACCCAAATTGCAATTATTTGCAACAAGCCCCTATAGTAGATTGACTTTCTATATTATGCATCTAAACATTTATCCTTGGTAATATTACTTGAAAACACTTTATAAAAAATAAAGTATAAAATCACCGATACCATCATTATATACATTGTATAATGACAGTTGCTCACCTTATTGATGATATTGACACTCAATAATATATAAATAGTTGTTGTTATCAATGACGTAAAATAGGTGAATACTTTGTCATAACTAAAACCTGTTGTTAGATTATTTCTTAAAAAGTAGGGCGTTTTATCAGGTGTAATCTTCCAACCTGAAACAATATTATTACCTATCTCAATATAGTGTTCTTTCCAAACTCTAAACCATGCTAGTTGAGTGTACACAACACAACCTATCAAGGTTATTATTGAGTAAACCACCAAATTAAGAGTGGAGCCAGAAAAAAAGTCAAACGTTTTATCTGCTTTCGATATTAAGGTTATGATTAATGATACTATCGCAATAAAACTAAGTGACAACCTAATATATTTTACTTCGGTATTTCTCATGTGTTGATTTACCTCTCTAAATATTTCTTTCTCTTCGTCAGTCATAATTATTTATCGGCTTTGTTATTCAGGCATATTAATAATAAGGCTAATAGTATTTACCAATATATGAATTAATTATTCATGCAGAAATAAGGTGTTCGCTCAAACCATTCGGCAAAATACTACCAAGACTAATAAGCACTTGCACAATGAAGCAATTTGTGGTAAAATGATGTTTTTAGAATTGTGCAACAACTTATCAGCCGAAGGTTGCAATCGCAATCTTGATATGCCTTTTGCATGCTCAGGGCTTTCACTCACGGAAGCCTTTACATCTCTTTATACACCTTTATTCAATCGCCTCCTAAAGCCTTTTGTAAGGGCTTCATCCGTCTCAATCATTGCAGGAGTATACAAGATGTCGGCTCCTCATTATTGGATCGCCCACTGACAGTATAAAGCTGCGAGAAGCTCATAGTTTTTGAGCCCCTTACTTGCTTCCTAACGCATTATCTATCGCCTAAGCAAGTCCAACTCCTCTTAGCCAAAAACTTCGCCATTCTCTTGTGTTTACAACATAGGTCGCATTCGCTTTTGCAAAGCTTTAATGCTTCCACTTTATTCTGTTACTATTTCGAGGTCCTTGAAAACACTTCTAACAAATAAACCTATCTAAATAAAATTGAAATAACTATACAGTGTACTAGAATCTTATATTTTAAAATTTAAGATTTCTCCAATAGGATTCTAATTAAGGATATATTATATTTATTCCAACATGTAAGAATGTTTTAACCTTAATTATTTATTTAATCACAGTAAAGTAAAGTTTAGAGCAATTTAAAGTTTACAATACGTTTCGAATTAATCTGATGTAGTTATTAGATAAATAAACTCAAACTCTTTAACCTAAATTGATATGAGAATTTACATTGTTTCACTTATTCTAATTCTTTCCGCTAGCTTGCAAGCGCAAAATCCAAATGAGTTGGACAAAAAGCTGGGCTTCCAAAATGTAAAATTGTATTCGAATTTTTACAAATATTATAAAGATCAATTTTACGAGTTTGATCAACAACAAGAAAGGTTGCCATATAGTAAAACTTTGTTAATACAAAACAACTTTTATAAAACTAATTCTTGGAGTCCAAATACTTCTAGATATCACATTGGTTCAATACCAGTGTATTTAAAATTAGTAATCGATAATAAGTCTAAAGTTATTGAGGAGATTTGGATTGAAAACATTCCATACACACCAAGTATTTTGAAAACACTAGAACAGCTTTACGGAAAAGGGTTGAGAACTTTTAACCCGATCCCAGTTAGTAAAGGTTTATATAAATACCCAATCATTTTGAAGTATGAAACGAATAGAATATGGAAAGGGCAAAAGGTTTCCTTACAATATGTAGAATTCATTAATGGGTCAACGAATGAAAAGGAGATAAGTTTATTTTATAGAATTCCTGGGTATATAAGAACTAAGATGAATAGTGTTGGTAATCAGGATGTTGAGAAATTAAAGGGAGACTTGTAGTATTGGTGATTAATTTGTCTAAATAAACGAGAAGGAAGCAAAATGGCTTAGTGAAAAAACAATAAAGTACACCCCACCTAGGCGTAGTTTGTAACTACGCCTCCATATCCTCATCAATACTTAATTAAGACTTACAGGCGTAGCATCATATACGCTACCTTTACTTTTGTTATTTGCGATTGCTCCTACATGTTTTACATTTACCAATACCTAATCAATTTTAATTAGCCTATGACTGAGCAGTTTTTAAGAGATACGAAGGTAAGGGTGCCCTTAATTTGCGGACCTATGTACCCTGGTTCTAATCCAGAATTAATAGCGGCTGTTTCGGAGGCTGGTGGTTTGGGAGTAGTACAACCGGTTACTATGAACTATGTATACAACCATGATTTTAGAGAAGGATTAAAGTTGATTAAATCCTTAACGGATAAACCTTTTGGTGTGAACTTTACATTACTTGATGGTAACAAACGTTATGAGAAAAGGGTGAATGAGTGGATTGAAATTGCCATAGAAGAAGGGGTGAAGTTTTTTTTGACCTCCTTGGGTAATCCAAAACGGGTATGTGAAAAAGCACACAAACACGGTATAGTGGTGTACCATGACATAACCAATAAAAAATTTGCGCATAAGGCAGTAGCATCTGGCGTGGATGGTTTAATTTGTGTGAACCATAGAGCAGGCGGGCAAACGGGCATGCAATCTGCAGAAGCCTTAATAAAGGAACTAGGTGATATTAATGTGCCATTGGTATGTGCAGGTGGAGTGGGTAATGAAGCTGATTTTAACAAAGCCTTAGACTTAGGTTATGCTGCCGTACAAATGGGTACACGTTTTTTAGCTACTAAGGAATGTGAAATACCGAACGATTATAAAGAAGCTATTGTTGGCGCAGAAGAAAAAGATATTGTTTGGACCAATAAATTAGCTGGTACAACTTCTTCAGTTATCAGAACCAAAGACATAGAAAAAGGTGGCTTAATGGTAAACCCTTTATTTGGTTATTTACTAAAAAATCCAAGTACCAAAAAGCTTATGCGTACCTTGTTATTGTTACGTTCTATACGTACTCATAAAAAGGTAATTAAGGAAGCGGGTTATGGCAAAATATGGCAAGCTGGTAAAGGGGTAGGTAATATCAATGCGGTAGAATCGGCAGGGGATGTGGTAAGTGCCTTTGAAAAAGCATATTTAGCCAGAGCGTAGCAAAGCATAATAATTTTTCTTGTTTACTAATTTGGCATCACTTTTGCCATGCTTAGCATTATTATTTATAGCCACTATTTATTATAATTTTGCTAAGAGTATGAAATCATTTTTTTTAACCATTGGAATTATTGCAAGTAGTTTGTTGGGATGTACGCAAACAGCCAACCAACAAAAGCAAATTCAAAGAGACACCACCACCATGAAGCTGAACGAGCTAACACCAGAAGAACAATATGTAATATTAAATAAAGGTACAGAAGCACCATTTACTGGTAAATACAATAACCATGATGTTAATGGAGTGTATAGTTGTAAACAATGCAATACACCCTTGTATTTGTCAGAAGATAAATTTAAGTCGCACTGCGGGTGGCCAAGTTTTGATGATGAAATAGAAGGAGCGGTAAAACGGGTGTTGGATGCCGATGGACGTAGAACAGAAATTGTTTGTGCGAATTGCGGTGGACATTTAGGCCATGTGTTTATTGGAGAAGGATACACCAATAAAAACACCCGTCATTGTGTAAATTCTATTTCATTAAAATTTACCCCTGCAGGGGAGGAGAAAAGTACCACAACGGATACAGCCATATTTGCGGGCGGTTGTTTTTGGGGAGTAGAATATTATTTGCAGAAAGAAGCGGGTGTAATTTCGGCTGAATCGGGCTATATAGGAGATGATATAGATAACCCAAGCTATGAGCTGGTATGTAGTAAAACAACCAAATTTGTAGAGGCGGTTAGAGTGGTGTTTGATCCGAGCATAACCAGCTATGAAACCTTAGCCAAGGTGTTTTTTGAAACCCACGACCCTACGCAAAAAAATGGGCAAGGGCCAGATATTGGTCCACAATATATTTCGGTAGTTTATTATAACAGCGAAGAGCAAAAAACGATTGCTGAAAAACTTATTGGTCAGCTTAGAGATAATGGTTACGATGTAGCCACCCTGTTGCAAGCCAGTATGAAGTTTTGGCCAGCGGAAGGCTACCATCAAGATTATTATGACCGCAAAGGTAGCACTCCTTATTGCCATGGTTATACCAAGCGTTTTTAATTGCGAATACATAAGTTTTGCAGTGCGGAGTTGATTATTGTTGTTAAACAGATGATAATCACCAAAATGTGTAAGCTGCATAAACGACCTAAGGCAGATTTTTAGCGAATATTTATTAACAAAAAATCTGCGTAATTACATATAACGTAGGCTATAGTTGTTTTTTAGGCATTTGCCCTCATTGTTTATAACTCCCTGACTTAGTGGTTTTTGTGAAATTGTTTTCGTATATTCGTATAGTTTTTTTAATAAATAATTTACAAGTAAAACCTAAAACAAAAGTAATGTCTAAAATTGGAGTTGTTTTAATTGCCATAGGTCTGTTGTTATCAAGCTATGGTAAAGCACAAGATTTAAATGCTTATAACATTAAAAAGGTTTATTACAAGCAAAGCACTACGGAAGGTGAAAGTAATGAGGCGGTAATTGATTATGTAATTGAGCTTAATTCGGATTCGTTGGTGAAGTTTACGTTGGCGTTTAAAAACGCTGTTGTAAACAATGAAAGAAAAATAAAAACTACATTGAATCGTTTTTTAAATGACTACAACCAAAATTTTGCGGCCAAGGGTATGCGGTTTCAACGGTATTTAACGGTTTATAAAAAGGACGAATCGAATGCATATGTGTTGGTTTCTAAGCCAGCCGGAAGAACTAAAATAGTGGCAGAGGCTTTGCAAAAAAGGCAATTGGCCAATGGTAGTATTATTCTGGCTGAACAATATAGCCAGGAGTTACTGTTATTAGCCCAAAAAGAAAACGAGGATTTTAAGGCGGAAGAGTATACCGCACAACTTTCTCTGGGCAAACGAGCTGCCAGAAGATATTACTAGCATTTGTAAATCTCTCAACTTACTAAATGGTTTAAACTTTTCGTTTAAACCATTTTTTTTGTAACCTATCTTAAGGCTTTGCGTATATTGGCTATTACCTAACTATACGTATTCTATTCAACCAACAATTCAGTATTACATGAGATTACTTTTACTAACAGCGTTAAGCATTTTATTTTCCTCTCCATTCATTCATGCTCAACATAGCAAGTGTTCTACCGTTGAGCATTGGGAAGCGGTAAAAAGAAAGGATCCTGGTGCCGAACAAAGAAGGCTAGTAGCTGAAGCTGACATTAAAAGAATTGTTGATAGTAAAATTGCAGACAGAACTACTGGAGTTATTACTATTCCGGTAGTTGTTCATGTTATATACAATACAAATGCAGAAAACATTTCTGAGGCACAGATAAACTCTCAAATAGATGCTTTAAACAAGGACTTTAGAAATAAAAACACGGATAGTCTAGCTACGTCCCACCCATTTTATAGTTTGGTAGCAGATTGCGGTTTGCAATTTTGTTTAGCCACTAAAGATCCTAGTGGTAATGTTAGCACAGGAATAACGCGAACAAAAACAGATACGACGGGCTTCTCGGGTAAATTTGATGCTATGAAAAGAACAGCTACGGGTGGAATGAATAACTGGGAACCTACTAAGTATTTAAACATATGGGTTTGCAATTTGTTGGATAATTCTGGTGGAGTGTTGGGTTATGCTACATTGCCAAGTGATTTGTCAGCATTTCCTGCAGATGATGGTTTGGTAGTTGACTATCGCGTTTTTGGAACGGTTGGGGAAGCGGGGAATGGATATCCTGATAATGCTTTAGGTAGGACCACCACACATGAAGTAGGGCACTGGTTAAACTTGTCGCACATTTGGGGTGATGCACAATGTGGTAACGACCAAGTAGATGATACTCCTCCGCAATTTGGTCCTAATGAGTCAATTTGTCCAACCTTTCCGCATAATGATAGTAGTATTTGTGGTACTGATTCACTTGGGGAAATGTATATGAACTATATGGATTATGTGACTGACCAATGTATGGTGATGTTTAGCAAAGGACAAAAGGCAAGAATGTTAGCCGTGTTGAGTGGCATACGCTCTACAATTGTTACTTCCGCTGTTAGTGCATGTAGTGCTACAACAACAAGTGTAGCGGATAATGTAATTGACTTTGAAATAAACGTTTTCCCTAACCCTTTGGTTAGTTATTTTAATGTTAGTGTTGCTAAAGGTGGCGCTAAGGATGTAAAGGTTACTGTTTTTGATTTAACGGGGCAACAGGTTAAATCTGTTGCTGCTGCTACCAATACAAACGGATTGTTACGTGTAAACATGGCTGATAAACCTATTGGCACGTATTTTGTAAAGGTTGAGGTAGGCGAACAAATCGTTTATAAAAAAGTAGTGTTAAATAGATAATGGTAATTATGTTTAGAGTGAAATATATATTAGCTGTTGCAGTTGTTGCTTCACTTATTGGGTGTGATGCTACCAAAAAGGCATCGTGCGGCAGTGCGGCCAGCAATAAAAGTTGTTGCTCTTCGGCTAAAAAGCATGCTTGTGGGCCAAAAGATACTGCGGCTGCTGTTACTGCAGAAACCTATGGAATGGTAGTTTCATTTTATAGTCCGGGTAATGGTATAGATCATAAAACAAATGAAGCTTTTGTTGAATTTGTAAAGGAAAAGTATCCTCAAATTAATTTGCAAGGGCACAGATGGGGTAGAGAGGGAGAAGTGGACTACTGCATTAATTTGAATGAATTAAGTACGGATGAGCAAAGCACATTTATTAAAGAAGCAAAAGAATTGTTGAGTGCTTCAAAAAAGGTACATATCTATGAGAACTCAACATGTAAGCATAAAAAATAGTGAATAAGTGATGTTGTTTAATTAGTTAAAAGTGAAAAAAGGGCTTGCTATTGCAAGCCCTTTTTTATTTAAAATGTCCTTTTATTACACAGAAAGCGACCCTTTTCTAAAATCCGTTTTTCCGATTATGGCGTTAATGATATACGCTTTTCCATTTCTACTTTTTTCGATTGCATCTTTAAGTGAAGCTGTGAAATCTTCAATATTTTCTACGCGTACACCTTCTGCTCCAAAAGCTTTTCCTACCAACTCATAATTAGAATGTTCCAATACGGAGGCGCATGTGCTATTCAAAAATTCAACTTGGTCGCGCGCAATTTGCGTCCATCCTGCATCATTACCAATTACTGAAACTACAGGCAAGTTGTGGCGCATCATAGTGTCATATTCCATTAAACTAAATCCAGCGCTGCCGTCACCATAAATAATAAAAACATCTTTATCCGGAAACACTGCTTTCGCTCCAATTGCAAATCCAGCTCCTACTCCTAATGTTCCAAACACACCAGGGTCTAACCAAGAAAGAGGTGCTCTTGCTTTTAATGTGTATGCAGAAGTGGCTACAAAGTCGCCACCATCAGCAACTAAAATGGTATTGTCATCTAACAGCTTATCCATTTCTCTAAATAGCTTAATCGGATTTATGCTATCTACTTCCGCTGCCGCTTGCTCGTTAATATTGTCTTCCCTCTTTTGGTCGTTCTCGTTTAACGTATTAATCCAATCAGCACATTTATTTACGTTGTGTTTACTCAGGTCTATCAAAAACTCTTGTGGGTCGGCATGTATAGCTAAGTTGGGCCTTTTGTTTTTAAATAAATCAGTTTTACTTCTATTGATAGAAATGAAATCGGTAGCGCCAATATGCGTGCCGTAGTTGAGTCTAAAGTCATTGGGTACTCCAGCAAGAATTATAAGGTCGGCTTGTTTTAACGCTTCTGTACGTTTATGTCTCATTTGCAAAGCGCTGTTTTTACCCAACAAGCCCCTTCCCATACCACTTAAATAAACAGGAATTCCAATTTTTTCCACTGCCGCTGCCAAGGAATCGGCTTTTCTGGCATCCATCATAGCACCACTACCTATGAGCATTACTGGTTTTGCGGCTTTGTTAATTCTGGTTAATGCCTTTGCAATGTCTATAGAACTATGTTTAGGATAAGTTGGCTTTGCAAAACCATCATTAATATCCACATTCTTTGATCCACCAAATAGTTTATTTAAATGACGATTCACATACCAGGCCACCACTTTACTTACCACTTTATTTTTACTAATGCTGCCACTTTGCACCCCATACCAGCCTTTGATAAAGTCTTCGGAATAAAGGGTATCTATTGGACATTCTACAAATACAGGGCCTGGAACACCCGATTGCGAAACACGAAAAGCTTTATTGAGAATTTTGGGAATATCTTTTACCCGCGTAATACGGCCTTGCCATTTTACATTGGGTTTCATTATTTTAGTTTGATTGATATCCTGTAAAGAGCCCCTTCCTTTTAATACTGTGGCTGCACCGCCTCCTAACAGCACTAATGGTGATTGTGCCAAATAAGCATTTTTAACCGCAGTAATTGCATTGGTTACACCAGGTCCGGCGGTTACTACTGCTACTCCAGGAATGCCGGACAACCTGCTAACGGCATCTGCGGCGAAAACGGTGTTTACTTCATGCCTGGTATCGATTACGCGAATGCCTAAGTTTTCTGCTTCAACAAATATGGGTGCAATGTGGCCACCGCTGAGGGTAAACAGTTGTTTTACCCCATGGTTTTGTAAAACTTGTGCAATTATTTTTCCTCCGCTCATCTTTTGCCCATGATTTGGTTCTAGCAAATATGCTAGTAAAGTTAAGGTAAATTTAAGCGAATACTACCTTAAACAAATGAAGAAATACAAACGACTTTGGGTAAATGGGAGAGTGAATAGTGAAAATGAAAAAGCCCTTGTAAATGTATTACAAGGGCTTTAGCCGTACCCAGAGCCGGGGTCGAACCGGCACTTCCGAAGAAATTGGTGTTTGAGACCAACGCGTCTACCAATTCCGCCATCTGGGCAAATGATAATCTGGTAAAGCGCTGCAAAATTATTTAATTGTTTTGAATGCGCAATAAATTTGGCAGCAAATCCCTGTTTTTTTTGCCTCTACGTCATTTTTAACTACATTTGCAGTCCTTTTTTAACAAAGAGATATGAGTTATCAGGTAAAATTATTTTCAGGTACGAATACCCAATATCTATCAACCGAAGTAGCGGCTAGTTACGGGCAAGAACTGGGTAAAGTAACCATGCTGCGTTTTAGTGATGGAGAGTTTCAAGCTTCGTTTGAAGAAACCGTTCGAGGAAATGATGTATTTATCATTCAATCAACTTTTCCACCATCAGATAATTTATTTGAATTATTGCAAATGATAGATGCTGCAAAACGTGCTTCCGCGCATCAAATTATTGCAGTTATACCGTATTTTGGTTGTGCAAGGCAGGATAGAAAAGATAAACCGCGTGTAACTATTGGTGCAAAATTAGTGGCTAATTTATTGTCGGCTGCTGGAGCTACTAGACTTATTACTATGGATTTGCATGCTGATCAAATTCAAGGATTTTTTGATTTTCCTGTAGATCATTTATATGCTTCTACCATATTTTTACCATATATAGAAAGTTTAGGATTAGAAAACTTAGTTATGGCATCACCTGATATGGGTGGCTCTAAACGTGCTCATGCATATGCAAAGCACCTTAAGTCTGATATAGCGATTTGCTATAAGGAAAGATCAAAAGCTAATGTGGTAGATAGGATGACCCTAGTTGGTGATGTTGAAGGTTGTGATGTGGTGTTAGTTGATGATTTAATTGATACAGGTGGAACGTTGGCAAAAGCTGCCAATATGTTGGTGGAAAGAGGAGCTAAATCTGTAAGAGCGGTTTGTACACATGCGGTATTGTCGGGTAATGCTTATGAAACAATAGAATCTTCCAAATTAACAGAACTAGTTGTAACCAACACTGTTCCGTTGAAAAGAGAAAGCGATAAAATAAGAGTGTTGTCTGTAGCAGAATTATTTGCTAAAGTATTGCACAGTGTGCATAGTCATGAGTCGATTAGTTCACATTTTGTTTTTTAAGATAAACATTGCACCAATAAATAATTAACTAATTGGATTGAGAGGTGCGTCAATCAGCAAATAAAATTTAATAAAATGAAAACAGTATCTATTAGCGGTTCGCTAAGAGCGAACGTAGGGAAAAAAGATGCAAAAGCTTTGAGAGCTGCGGGTGAAGTGCCGTGTGTGCTTTATGGAGGAAAAGAACAAATTCACTTTTCTGTTCCAAGGAAACAGTTTAAAAGTTTAATTTATACACCAGATGTGCATACGGTAGAGGTAAGCATTGGTGATAAAAAGTACAATGCCATATTGCAAGAAACGCAATTTCATGTACTAACTGATGAGTTAATTCATGTTGATTTATTGGAATTAGTGGAAGGGAAGCCCGTAACAATGAATATACCTGTTAGAACAAGTGGAGCTGCTCCAGGTGTGAGAGCTGGTGGTAGATTAGTGAAGAAGTTAAAGTATGTTAAACTAACAGGCTTAATTGAAAATATGCCAGATGCGGTTACAATTGCAATTGACAATATGAACATTGGTGATACAGTACGTGTTGGTGATGTGAATATTGATGGTATTACCTTTGGTAACCCAGCAAACGTGTCATTAATTGCAGTTCAAACAACTAGAGTAGCTGCTAATGTAGGTGATGCTGAAGGAGAAGAAGGAGAAGGTGAAGAGACAGCAGAAGGTGCACCAGCGGCAGAAGGCGAAGCGAGCAAAGAACCAGCTAAGGAAGAAGCAAAATAGTGGTTCACTATTGAATTGTTACAAGGGTGAAACAAACGTTTCACCCTTTTTTTTATTTTTATAAGTAAGATTAATTGTAATGAGCAAATACCTGGTAGTTGGTTTAGGTAATATTGGCGAGGAGTATAATAACACTCGTCATAATATTGGTTTTAAAGTATTGGATGCAATTGCCGAGGCAGAAAACATTAAGTTTGAAACGGATCGTTTGGGAGATGTTACTCGTTATAAATACAGAGGCAAGGTTTTGGTATTGCTTAAACCATCAACGTTTATGAATTTAAGCGGTAAGGCTGTTAATTATTGGTTGCAAACAGAGAAAATCCCACTTCAAAATTTATTGGTTGTAACCGACGATATTGCCTTGCCAGTGGGTTCATTAAGATTAAGAGGAAAAGGAGGTGCAGGCGGCCATAATGGATTAAAGAATATTGCTGAGGTGTTGAACTCGCAAAATTATGCACGTGTAAGGTTTGGAGTGGGCAATGATTACCCCAAGGGAAAGCAGGTAGATCATGTGTTGGGCGAGTGGACAAAAGCGGAAAACGAAGTGCTTGTTACGCGAGTTGAAGCAGCGATTAAAATGATTCAAAGTTTTGTTGCAATAGGGTTGCAGCATACCATGACCGCTTTAAATAACAAGTAATATCTTGGGTTTAAAGGTGGCGTTCTATACTATAACGTCAGTTTTGTAGTTTTATAAGCTGTGAAAACTTCCGCGTATTTTGTTTTGATTTCAAAGCGTATTCTAGTTGTGCTGCTTGTAGTGTTTGCATTTAGCGCACACGCACAGCTGGGCAATAGTGACAAAACTACCGCAATTTACATTAGCGGTGATACTCTTCGTTTAGATTCTTTAAGTATTGTTCCCGGTTCTGTCCAAATTAAGGATAGCCAAAACAAACCTATTTCACTCCAAGCGTTTAATATCGATTATGCAAATAGTTTGCTATCTCTCAACAAAGAAAACGATGAGGGTGCTTCCCTTCTTTTTTCTACAATTACAGTACATTATGCAACTTTCCCTTATTCATTTACACAACAACGATCGCATAAAAGCTCCACATTAATAGTACCCAATAGGTATAATAACGATCTCCCTTTTGTTTACTACGCAAACTCACCTTCTGGTAATTTATTGGATATGGGAGGGCTAGACAAAAGCGGAAGTATTGCAAGATCTATATCATTTGGAAACACCCAAGACTTGGTGGTGAATTCTAATTTGAATTTACAATTATCAGGAAACGTAGGTAATGACGTGAACATTTTACTTGCCGCTACGGATAGTAATATTCCTATTCAACCAGAGGGAAATACGCAACAATTACAAGAATTTGATAAGGTGTTTATTCAAGTAAGCAAAAATCAAAACAAGGTGATTGCCGGAGATTATCAACTTATGCCACCGAAGAGTTACTTTATGAACTTTTATAAAAAAGCGCAAGGTATACAGCTATCAACAGTACAGAACATACAACACAAAAACAAACAATTAGGTAACAGAGGTGTGTTTGAATCATCACTAAGTGCGGCTATATCACGTGGGAAATTTTCCAGAAATATTATCCAAGGAGAAGAAGGAAATCAAGGCCCATATAGGTTAACAGGAGCAGAGAACGAGCAATTTATAATCATTCTATCAGGAACGGAGCGCGTATATATCGATGGAAGGTTGATGACAAGGGGACAAGAGAACGATTATATCATCGATTACAATACCGCAGAAATTACCTTTACAGCTAAGCGATTAATTACCAAGGACAAGCGTATTATTGTCGAGTTTCAATACTCCGATCAAAACTATACCCGTTCCTTAATGCATTTTGGGAGTGATTATGAGGAGGGTAAGGTGAATTTACACTTGCATGTTTATTCGGAGCAGGACAATAAAAATCAACCTCTGAATCAGGAGCTTTCTGAAGCCCAGCAAAAGTTGCTTAGCGATGTAGGGGATACTCTTTCACTTGCTATAAGTCCAAGTTTTGATACCGTTCCTTTTTCTAGTTCAGAAGTGCTTTATAAAAGGGTGGATTCTATTATAGGGGCGAATACATACAGTGTTTTGGTGTATAGTACAAGTAGTGATAGTGCAATTTATAGGGCTAGTTTTAGCGATGTAGGCCTTGGTAATGGAAACTATGTACAAGCACTTACCAGTGCAAATGGTAAAGTGTTTCAATGGATAGCACCTGATCCTATAACTAATAGTCCTCAAGGAAATTATGAACCTGTGGTGCAACTTATTTCACCCAAACAGAAGCAATTAATTACTACGGGAGTTGATGTGGCCCTATCGCAACGAACAAATTTAAGTGTGGAAGGAGCCATTAGTAATAACGATTTGAATACCTTTTCGAACAGGGATGCTGCGGATGATGTAGGGTTTGGTTTTAAGATGAAGTTAGATAATAGTAAAGTGCTTGCCAATGATACACTTGGAGACAAATGGAAGGTAAACTCAAATGTGAATTATGAATATGTTCAAAAAAACTTTTCGTTTATAGAACGTTATAGAAGCGTTGAGTTTGAACGTGACTGGAATCGTGCTTCACCAGCGATTAATACGGATCAACATATACTGGCTGGAGGCGTTAGTTTAATACGAAACACACAGTTTAACGCTGGTTATACCTATCAAACATTTTTGGAAGGGAGTTCTTATAACGGCAACAAACATATGTCTGCAATTAGTTATAACAATAACAACTTTATTGCCAATTATGATGGCAGTTTTATGCAGTCGGAAAGTGATAATAATACAGGATTTTATCGTCATAAATCAATTGTTACTAAAAATACAAAGTTTGTAAAGTTGGGTTATAAGGATGAGTTTGAACAGAACAAGTATTCATTAGATAAACGTGATTCGCTTTTAAGCAATAGTTATCAGTTTTGGGAATGGAAAGTTTTTGCTCAGAATAGAGATACAGCAATAAATAAGTATGGTTTAGAGTACGTTCAGCGAACAGATTATAAGGTTAAAAATCAAGGTTTAACAGCGGATTTAAATAAAGCCACGTTGGGAGAAAGTTATATAGCCTTTTTGGAATTCAATAAAAATCCAAAAAGTCAATTAAGGCTGAGAACTACCTATCGTACTTTAGCAATTTTGGATAGTTCAATAATTAATCAGTCACCCGATAACACATTACTCTCCAGAGTGGAATATTCAACACGGCTTTGGAAAGGGTTTGTTGTTTCCAATACCTTTTATGAGATGGGTTCAGGCTTGGAGGTTAGAAAAGAATTCTCTTATATAGAAGTTGCTGCGGGCCAAGGTGTTTATACATGGAATGATTATAATGCAAATGGTGTTCAGGAGTTAGATGAGTTTGAGATAGCCGCATTTAGCAGTGATGCTAGTTTTTTGCGCGTATATACACCTACACTTGATTATGTGAAAGTGTTTAACAATCAGTTTAGTGAGCAATTATTTTTACGTCCTGCAGTTCTCTGGTCAAATAAAAAAGGGATTAGAAAATTGATCTCACGATTTTCTAACCAGTCTGTATATAGGATTGATAGAAAATCGAATGAAGAAGATTATGAAAAAGCGTTTAACCCGTTTATCACTTCAAGTTTAGATACTGATATATCCTTGAACTCTTCCTTTCGTAATACCTTGTTTTTTAATCAATCTAGCCCAAAATTTGGTGTAGATATTAGTTATCAAAATATTAGAAATGTTTCTTTACTAGTTAACGGAATTGATGAGCGCGGAAATATTTTTCAAGAGATGAGGGTGCGATGGAATTTGAATAGGGCGTTCAGTTGGAATGTAGCTGTTAAACAAGGTGTAAAATCATTTGATTCGGAGTTTTTTGAAACAAGGGACTATAATATTTCATACCTAGAAACAGAACCTAGGTTAACCTATCAACCAAATACTGCTTTTAGGTTATCATTATCCTACAAGTACTCATCAAAAGACAATACAGTAAGTTTTCAGCTTGCAGAAATGCACAATGTGGGGGCATCATTAAAGTATAATATATTAAATAAAGGGAGCTTAAATGTGACGGCCAATTTTATAGATGTGACATACAACGATGTGCAAAACACATCATTGGCTTTTGAAATGTTAGAAGCACTTCAAATAGGTGAAAATATTACGTGGACGGTTCGTTATCAGCGAAACATTTCCAAAAATATGCAGTTAAGCTTAAACTATGAAGGTCGTCAATCTTCAGGTGCCAATGTTGTTCATATTGGTGGGGCACAGGTGAGAGCTTACTTTTGATAAGCTTGTTATACATGTAATTAGCGGTTATATTTGTTCTGTTTAATGGCTGAATAAGGTACACCGCTAATTGTAATTCAAGTTAACTTAGATAAATTTTTAAAAATCAATTGTGCTACAAAACTGTTTAAATAAAGATCAGCTAGAGGCTGGTTGTGATGAAGCAGGAAGAGGTTGCTTGGCAGGACCGGTATTTGCTGCGGCTGTAATATTACCTAAAGATTTTGAAAACGACCTGTTAACAGATTCGAAAAAATTATCTGAAGCAGCCCGGGATAGTTTGCGGCCGATAATTGAAAGAGAAGCCTTAGCATGGTCGGTAGCTAAAATTGATGTGGATGAAATAGATAGCATTAACATACTTAATGCAAGTATAAAAGCCATGCATAAATCTATAGATGGATTGAAGCTGCGCCCTACCAGTTTAGTAATAGACGGTAATAGATTTAAGTCATATGGCAGCATTGGACATACCTGTGTTGTTAAGGGAGATGGTAAGTTTATGAATATTGCAGCAGCCTCTATATTGGCTAAAACGCATCGCGATATGTATATGAGCAAGTTACATGAAGAGTTTCCACAGTACCTATGGAATAAGAATAAAGCTTATGGAACAAAAGCGCATAGGAATGCCATTGAAGAGTTTGGTGTTACCATACACCACCGTAAAAGTTTTAAATTACTCCCAACACAGTTAAAACTTCTTTAAATACTAAGTGTTAACAACTTGGTAAGTACAAGCAACAATATTGGTATTCATTCATTAATTTTGTTTCAGAAACCAAAGCGGATTTAACTGATTATGTTTAAAAAAACACTTTTTGCTCTTCTGGTTGTTGCAAGTTTATTAGGCTTGGGTTATTGGTACGTATTTACTAAACAGTCAAGGCAGTCTGTTAGCAATGCAATAAACGCAATTCCAACTAATGCATCTATCATAATAGAAAGCAAGAACATGCAGGATGTGTGGCGTAAAATTTCTCAAACCAATATTATTTGGGAAGAAATGCTTATTACTGATGCCGTTGCAGATTTAAATGCCCAGTTGGTTATGGTTGACTCTGTTATCAACACGCAACTACCATTAGTTAAATTGTTGGAGAATCATTCACTCTTTGTATCTGCGCATATTTCAGGTGCTAACACTTTTGACTTTTTGTATAGTTATGGTTTGCCAACTGTTCGCGATGAATCTGTTGTGCACAATTTTCTTTATGAACTAAATCAGAATATTGCTCCTATGGTAAGCACCTACGATGGGGTAGATATTAAATCAATTAAGCTAAAGAATGGTAAAGATTCACTGAGTTATGCATTTTTAGATGGGGTGTTGATGTTGAGTAAAAGGAAAAGCTTGGTTGAGAACTCTATTCGTCAGCTTAAATCCAATAGCTCTTTATTGAGTAATCCTGACATTCAACGAGTTGTTGAAACGGCTGGTAAAAACGTGGATGCGAATGTTTATGTTAATTACAAGAATATACCGGAGTTTATTAAAGGGTATTTATCAAAGAAAACCATTTCTGATGTGGAGGCTTTAGCTGATTTTGCTTCTTTTTCTGGCTGGGATGTTGATGTTAAGCCCAATGCATTTACTTTTAGCGGGTTTACCCACCATGATAATTTGAATAACACCTTTTTAAGTTTATTTAATAATCAAAAACCACAAGAAATATCTATAGCTAAGGTATTACCTGGTAATACTGCACATATACTGTTTTGGGGCTTAAGTGATATAACGGGATTCAATAGAGCCTATAAGAATTATTTAAGCGCCTTTAAACATTCAGATAAGTTTGATAGACAGTTGGATGAAATTAATAGAAAATATAAGGTTGATGTTGAACGAAGCCTGCTTCATTGGATGATTAATGAAATTGCCTTGGTAAAAACCGAATCTTATTCAGGAACACATGAATCAGAAAAGACCTTTGCCATTTTTAAATCAAGCAATATTGAAACCGCTACTAAATCATTAAATGAGTTGGCTAAGGCAATAAGTAAAGTTGAAGAAGAGCCTATTACATCGCTCTATTATAAGGATTACCTTATTTCTCAACTGCACTTACCATCCGTTTTAACAACGGTATTTGGTACAACGTTTTCTCACGTTACACAAAATTATTATTGTGCTATTGAAGATTATATTGTGTTTAGCAATAGTACTGAAGAGTTGTCGTTTTTTATAGATGCTTACGAAAAGAATGACGTACTGAGCAATAATGAGCAGTACGTTACCTTTTCAGAAAATATTGCAGAAGAGGCAAGTGTTTTTGTTTATTCCAATATTTCTAGATCTGCAAAACTTTACAAGCAATTATTGAATAAAAAGCTTAACGGTAAAATAGATAATAACATGGAGTTGATGAGCAAGTTTAATGGATTTGCCATACAGTTTACAGCAGGCGAGGATCTATATTCTGTCTCTTATACACATCTGACGCTGCCGACGATG
>CAXHCC010000013.1:0-26363 GCA_964014945.1 uncultured bacterium
AAATTTCAACATATTTTTATCAAACATCATATTCTACGTAAAATAATTTACTTTTGTAACCGAATGATAAAATGCAAACAATTTGGCAATTGGCTAATTTTCAATATTTAAATGAGGAGTAGATTATTTTATTCTGAACGCCATTATACACCTATTGCACAATCATTCAGTAAATTTAGACGTCCATTTTGCCTAAATTTAATTCAAGAAATACTGCAAACTATTTGACAATAACCAATCTACAAGATGAACAATAACGAGAATGAGAAGGAAAGTTTAATGTACTTGCTGGAATTACTTTATAACGTTTTAACAAAACGATTTAAACTATTTATTGTAGTTACCTTGTGTGTTTCTGGTTATGGACTTGTAAAACTGGAGGATTACAGAAATTTTAACAAGCAATATGAAGCGGAGATCATACTGTCAACACATTTAATCCGTAACAATGTGTTTCATAATACCATATCGAAGCTTTTTATTCCAAACAAGAATTACTCTCCTCAAAATTGGGACAAGGCCATATTCTCAGACTCTGCATTTTTAGACCTGAAATCATTGACGCACGTGAGCAATAAAACTGTAGGTGACACTTCTAAAGCAGTGATTAATATTAAGTATGAGAACAAACTTGCGTTGAACGATATTTCTGAAGGTTTAGTAAAATTAATTGAAAACCAGGATAGGATTGATGAAAAATCTAAAGAAATACGGCGCAAGGAGCAGGAGTATTTACTTAATATCAAACAATACATAGCAAAACATGAAAAGTTTAATAACCTTTTAATGTTGGCATTATCCAATAGACATATAGAACACATGGGTTCCTATTCAAACAAAGAGATATTAGCGTTAATAAGGGAAAAGGACAAACTAGAATTAAACGAAGATAGAAAAATAATAACCTACGTAGTTTCTAAGTTAGTTGAAATTAATAATTTCAGACATTACTTGAAAAATATTTTTCTGTACATAGTACTGGGTTCAATTTTTGGTGTTATTATGGCAACTTTACTAGAAGTTCTTGAACACCTCCAAATTAGAAACAATAATACCAATCTAATGATGGAGAACGAGAGCAAATAAAGAAGCAAAATTCTCTAAGAAGGTCTTTTTTTTATGATTTCAGTCTGTATTCCTTCATTTAATGGAAGTAAATATATTAAGCTACAGCTAATTTCTATATTAACACAGTTATCAAAAAATGACGAGGTAGTTATATCCGATGATTCTTCTACAGATGATACTATTGAGATTATAAAATCTATTAATGACAATAGGGTTAAATTGTTTGAGAATAACAAATTTCGTAGCCCTATCTATAATTTAGAAAATGCCCTAAAGCATTCAAAAGGAGATTATATATTTTTATCCGACCAAGATGATGTTTGGATTAACAACAAAGTAGAGATAATGTATAATTATTTACAAACAAATGATTTAGTAATTAGTGACTGTATTTTAATAGATGCCGACTCAAAAATAATTGCCCCCTCTTTTTATAAACTAAACAATTCAAAAAAAGGCTTTTTGAATAATTTTATTCATAATGGGTATTTGGGTTGTTGTATGGCATTTAATCGGCAAATTTTAAATTATAACTTACCATTTCCTCGTAAAATTGCCATGCATGATATTTGGATTGGGCTCAACACAGAAATTCATGGAAAGGTCCTTTTTATAGATGATAAGTTGGTAATGTATCGTAGACACAGCTCAAACTATTCTCCAACTGCAGAAAAAAGTAAATTCTCATTATTGTACAAAATTAAATATCGTCTCAAGTTTTTAATTCTAATTGGACTTAGATATATGTCAACAAACTTTAATAAATCACGTTGAATAGATTATTAAAGATATTCCATATAACAAAACCAGCACAAGAGATTTGGCGTTAACCAATCACATAAAAACATGAAAATCAGTGTAGTTACAGTATGCTTTAACAGTGAAAAATTCATAAAGGATGCTATTGACTCTGTTCTCGCACAAGACTATCCGAATATTGAATATATAATTATTGATGGTGGATCCACTGACAATACAATACCTATTATAGAGAGTTATGGAAATAAAATCTCAAATTTCATATCACAACCCGACAAAGGCATATACGATGCTATGAATAAAGGATTGAAATTAGCAACCGGAAAATTTATTGCTATCCTTAATTCAGATGATTTTTACATTCACAATAATGTTATTTCATCAGTGGTAAAGAGACTAAAAAAGGAAAATACCGATTGTTTGTATGCCGATTTAATATATGTAAATAGGACAGACCCAACTATAAACGTACGCTATTGGAAATCTAAACCATTTATACAGAGTTCATTTAAATTGGGTTGGCACCCTGCGCACCCTACTTTTATTGTAAAAAACAATGTATATAAAAAGTTTGGTTACTTTTCTCTTGAATTTAAAATTGCCGCCGATTTTGAACTTATGTTAAGGTTTTTAGAAAAGCACAAAATAAGTTCAACCTACTATCCTGAACCAATAATAAAGATGCGACTTGGTGGTACAACAAACAAAAGCATAAAAAATATTGTTAGTCAAAATATTGAATGCTACAAAGCGTTTAAATCTAACAACTTAAATGTTTCAATTTTCTATCCGATTTTCAGATTATTACCAAAATTAATGCAATATACAACGCGTAGCTAGTGGTTGAAAAAAAAGTTATATTGATTATTGGAGGCAGCAGCTTTGTAGCCAACAGCTTTATACGTTATCACAAAGGAAATTATTCTATACAAACGGTTTCACGAACGAAAACAGAATATCATAATGAGGTGATTATAACTGATTTTGGGGATATTCCAAACGACCTTTTTGAAAAAGCAGATATCGTTATTAATTGTGCCGCAGTAGTTCACCAACAAAAATCTACACCAACTGAAACGTATCATCAAATTAACTATGAACTGGCGTTATCATTGGGAAGAAAAGCGAAAGCATCGGGCGTAAAATTTTTTGTTCAATTAAGCAGCATTTCTGTTTATGGAGGATACTCTTTTATTGATGAAAGTACAATTGAAAAACCATCAAACGATTATGGGAAATCCAAATTGCTAGCAGACAAGCATTTACTAAAACTGGCTTCGAACAATTTTGTAATTATTATTATGCGAGCACCAATGGTATACGGAGGAATAGGTGCCAAAGGGAATATGATAAGACTTGTCCACCTGGTTAATAAAGGGTTTCCCCTCCCATTCAAGAATGCTCTTAACAAGAGAACCTTTATTCACATACGAAATTTAATTGGCTATATTGAAGCAGCAATATTAAATAAACAAACCAATATTTATTTGGTTGGAGACTCCAAAAGCACATCTACAAAAGACTTGGTAGAGTTGATAGCAAACAAACTCAATACTAAACTTAAACTAATAACATTTCCGAATTGGATTGTTAGTCTTTTAATTAAGATAAAACCCAATATTTTTGAAAAATTATATGGGACTCTAATAGTGGATACGAAATTTAGTAGTAAAACGTTAAACTATTACCCAAATTACTCTATTGAGGATGGAATTGAAGAAATGATTAATAATCTAAAAACAAATTAATGAATCTCGTATTCCTGAGCTTTGCAGTTTCGTTTATATTGACCCTCCTTGTTAAACTAGTGGCTCAAAAAAATTTACTGATCGATATTCCAAATGAGCGTAGCTCACATTCGACACCTACTCCCACTGGTGGAGGTATAGCCATTGCTATTACATGGTTTGTTGCTATTTCTTATTTGAAATATATTGAGTTATTAAATAGCGATCTATATTGGGCTTTATTAAGTGGGTTAATCATCTGCGTTATTAGTTTAATTGATGACATTTATGAAATTAAACCTTTACCAAGAATTATAATTCAAACCACATCAGCAATAATTGCTTTGTATTTCATTGGTGGACTCCAACAGTTAGATATTGGAATATATGTTCTTGAAAATGAGCTCATACTATCCTTAATAGCAGTTCTAGGAATAGTATGGTTTGTGAATTTATTTAATTTTATTGATGGTATTGACGGTTATGCGGCAAGCGAAACCATTTTTGTGGCAATTTCCATGTACTTCTTCATAAATAACATTGTATTGCTGGTTTTTGCCACTTGTATATTGGGTTTTTTACCATGGAACTGGGATAAGGCAAAAATTTTTATGGGTGATGTAGGAAGTACCTTATTAGGGTTTACCATCTGTATATTGGCCATATATTATAATAATATAGGAGAATTCCCTCTAATAAACTCAATTATTTTAACGTCGCTATTTTGGTTCGATGCTACCATTACGCTTTTAAAGCGATTTATAAATAAAGAAAATTTGGGAAAAGCACATAAAAAACATGCGTATCAAAGAATTGTTGCGTCTGGGTTTTCACATCAAAAAACAGTGATTATCGGAATGGGGATCAATCTATTGTTATTTTCTATTGTACTAATAATACCAAATAGTAGTTACGCATTGGTTGCGTTCATATTTGCCTGTTTGGTTTTATATGGTGTTTATCAAAGCATTAATAACAAACAACCATTTCTCTGATAAAGTTTATTCCGTGAAGCAGTTTCATAGCAAAGCATACTTAGTTATAGTTACATTAATAGCATTTAGTTTTCCATTTGTAAAAGCTACTCCGTTGCTAATAGTATTGCTTGCAATTAATTGGCTTATCGAAGGTAATTTCGCTAATAAACTTAAGTTGCTTTCCATCAACAAAGTAGTATTATTGTTCATTTCATTTTATTTGTTACATATAATCAGTGCTTTATATTCAGATAATTTAAAAGTAGGTTTATTTGATTTACAAGTAAAGCTCTCACTTCTTGTTTTCCCAATAATAGTTGCTAGTTCCGCTCCTTTAACCCTAAAAAAAACTCACAATGTATATAAAGCACTTATTGGTGGTTTAATCATATCAACTATTATTATGTTGGTAAGAGCATACATTTTCTATGGTGAAAGTAATTTAACTCATCATTTCTTTTACCACTACCTTTCTTCAGTTTTTATACATCCTAGCTATTTATCGATGTATATTAACCTATCAATATGCTTCTTACTGTATCATTATACAAATAACACTTCTTCCCTTACTATTAGGGGTAAAATAATAGGAGCCATTATTGTACTTTACTTATCCTTCATTGTTGTATTATTATCATCGCGAGTTGGAATTGCAGTATTAGTTTTAGCGCTAACTGTATTTATTATTTATCAGTTGTTTGCGAAGCGTAGATTATTAATAGGAGTGCTTTGCATAGCATTTTTGTGCATCTCTATTATTCTTACCAATATGTTTTTAGATCAGGTTTCTAATAGAGTTGTTGAGCTAAATTCTACCCTAAAAAACAAAACGCAATCAACCAACGTAAACACTCAAAAAAGCTCAGCGGTTCGTTTATTAATATGGGAATGCGCCTATAACCTTTTTCAGGAGCAACCAATTTTTGGTTATGGCAACGGAGATGTTAATGATAAATTAAATTCAAAATATGAAGAACGTGGGATAACCCTTGCACGTTCTCTTTCCTTAAACGCACACAATCAATACTTGCAAACATTACTAGGAACAGGAATGCTAGGGTTAATTTTGTTAGGGTTAATTTTGGCCATACCATTTGCATTATCCATAAAATATAAAAATTACCTGTACACAATGTTTGTTATAATTGTGTCAATTAACTTTTTACCTGAATCTATGCTTGAGACACAAGCTGGTACAATGTTTTTTGGATATTTTAACTCAGTACTCTTTTTTCATAACCAAACTAAAAGTTAATATGATTCCATTTTCACCACCTTATATTGACGAAGAAAATATTAAAGCGGTATCCGATGTATTAAGATCTGGATGGTTAACCACTGGTCCTGTTACAAAACAGTTTGAAGAAAAAATTAAAGAGTATTGTAAATGTAATGAGGCACTCTGTTTAAATAGTGCTACAGCGGGGCTTGAACTAGCATTATCGTGGTTTGGGGTTAAAAAAGGAGATGAAGTAATACTTCCTGCATATACATATGCGGCAACAGCAAATGTAATTGTACATTGCGGAGCAACTCCGGTATTTGTTGATATTAATAAAGATGATTTTAATATATCTATAGCAAGTATTGAAAGTGCAATTTCTGCTAGAACAAAGGTCATCATCCCTGTTGATATTGCAGGTAACCCTTGCGACTACGATGAAATACTGGCTTTAGCAATAAAGCACCAAAGGGTATTTAAGGCTAGTACCGATATACAAAGAAAGTTAGGTCGGCTATTAATACTTTCAGACTCTGCACACTCATTTGGGGCAAGGTATAAAAACAAGGTATCCGGTAGCTTAGCTGACATTTCTATTTTCTCTTTTCATGTGGTTAAAAACCTTTCGACTGGAGAAGGAGGAGCTATTAATCTAAACTTACCTGATAATTTTGACAACTTAAAAGTAAAAAACGAGCTTAAAATAAAGGCTAATCACGGGCAAAGCAATAATGCGTTCGACAAAGAAAATAAACATACTTGGCGTTATGATATTATTGAAGCAGGGTACAAGTTTAACATGTCTGACATTACCGCTGCATTGGGATTAGTTGAAATTAAAAGGTATAATAACTTAATTTTAGCTCGCAGAAAAAAAATATTTGCCCAATACGACGCCAAATTAAAAGATTATGATTGGGCAGTAACTCCAATTTCAAAAACAGAAATAAAAACAAGCTCTTTTCACTTATATTTACTTCGAATTAAAGGTATTAACGAGTTGCAACGTGACGAAATAATTGACGAAATTACACGAAATGAGGTGGCAGTAAACGTACACTTCATTCCACTTCCGATGATGACCTTTTATAAAAATATGGGGTATTCCATAGACGAGTATCCTTCCGCATATGAAAACTACTCACAAGAAATATCTTTACCTGTATTCATTGATTTGACGGATAAAATGATTGACACCATAATTAACACCCTAGTACAAGCCACAGAGAAGGTTCTTGATACGAAACAACTACCCTGATAGGTAAAAACTCCGTAATAATTAAAGTACATGTAGCAATTGTTTCAACTCATTGCTTTTATCAGGATAACCAAGCTTTTCGTATGAGTTAATTAAATTGCGTAACAGACGCTTTATAATTTCAAGGTTTGAACATGGTTCATAATAAGTTTCTAAAGGGTCTAATTTAAGCTGCTTTAAAAACACATCAATTTCCCCTTGTCCAAACACGGCTCCTTTACTAAAAGGGTTTATATAAAGCATCACATTTGTGCCTCGATTACCTTTAGCGGATGGTATTCCCATTTGATCAACGTCAACATAACACAAAATAAAGTGTTCAGGTAAATTAACACCATAAATTGGCAACTCTAAACTTTGTGCAATTATTGAGTAGATGATTGAAAGCAATATAGGGTTACCCTTTTTACTCTCTAAAACATTATTAATATATGAATTCTGAGGTGCATGATAATTCCCTGTATTACCACTAAAATTGTGAACATCAAAAATAATGTGGTTCAGGATTTTCACCTTTTCTAGTGCGGTAACATTATCATTCAATTCTAACCAAACATCTTGTTTTATTTGATCTAATTGCTTCTTTATTCTGTTAACATCAATATCTGGATATTGGTATTTTGCAACTATCAAAGCCCCTTCCAATAAATTTTGCTTATCAGCTTGTTTCCAATCCTGCAAACTATCCTTAGTAAGATCCAATTGAATTTGATGAATAATATTCTCTATCCTATTTTGTATGAGTGTATCAAAAGAATACTCCCAAGCATTTTCCAACACAGGAATAACTTCTTCACCTAGCGACAAAAATTTAAGGCTTACCTGATCGAAAACCACTTCATCAGGGTCATCGAGTAAGCTTATAAGCGCATTTAGTTCTTTCTTATTCATACTTTCAATACAAAAGTATGATGCAGATTACATGAAACTTATAGGATATTTAGAAGATTTCAACGTGGTATTGTTAATCACGTCATTATTACAACGAAAGTATGACGTTTGGAAGGGTCATTATGCCCCTTTTATTCTTTCCCAAATAGTCTTTTTCTTCTCTTCCTCTTGACCATAGCCGTAACCATAGCCATAACCATAGCCATAACCGTATCCATAGCCATAACCATAACCTCCAGCACCTTTTTGATGCGTAAAGTTCAATATAGCAGCCATATTTGGCAACCTCTTTTCGGCATGCAACATTTTAGGAATGCTCAACATTTTTCTATCCAAAAAGTTGGAACGAACAACATACAACACAAGATCCGCATAATGACTTATTACTAGCGTATCGGTAACCAAACCAACCGGAGCGGTATCTACAATTACATAGTCGTATTTCGACTGTAGGTATTCAAACATCTCCGGTATTCGAGGGTCTAATAATAGTTCGGATGGATTTGGAGGGATGGAACCTGATGGTAATAAATCCAAATTCTCATCTGTACCGGATGGCAAAATAACATCCGACAGTTTAATATCTGGGTTTGATATAAAATTAGTAACACCTTGCCTATCCTCCATACCAAAATACGCCAATACTTTAGGAGCCCTTAAGTCCATACCAACAAGTATTACTTTTTTACCAGTATTGGCAATAATAGATGCTATATTAATTGATACAAATGATTTTCCTTCTTTCGCAACTGTTGAAGTCACGAAAATTGTATTGCCCTTTTCCTTCTTAGATTTTAGCATAAAACCCAAGTTGGTTCTTAAGAGTCTAAATGCCTCAGAAACGCTAGTTTGCTTAGTATTTGACACAACAACTTTATCTTCTGATTCTGTAAAAGGTACGTCACCAAGAAATGGCAAATTAACTTTATCCAAGTCCTCCTTCCCATGCACCTTAGTGTCCATTAAATCCATTATATACAAAACAGCAATTGGAATTACTAAACCAATGATGATTGCCACAAGAAAAATTGTTTTACGTTTTGGTGCAACTGGAGAACCATTAGAAAATGCACTATCAATAACTTTGATATTGGCTACAGCAACAGCAAGAGCGATATTAGTTTCTTCTCTCTTTTCGAGTAAATACAAATACAACGTCTCCTTTATTTGTTGTTGACGCTGAATATCTCTATACTGGCGTTCTTTCTTAGGCACTGAAGCTATTCTACTCTGAATAATATTCTCTTTTTTCTCTAATTCCTTTAAGGTAAGCGCCAATCCGTTTTTATGATTTAATAAACTTGCCTCAATATTGGATTTCAACAATTTAAGCTGCGCCAACAAGTTCTCTACCACAGGGTTTCTATCGCTAGAATTGCGCAAAATCCTGTTTCTCAACAACACTTTCTCATTGTATTCAGCAATCATAGCTGATATAGTCATATCAGAAAGGCCTAAGTTACTAGGCAATAGCACACCTTCTTTTGCCTCTTGCTTAATGTAGTTATACATATACTCTGCCAACGAGCGCTGTGTGCTTACTTCTAGCAACCCTCCCTCACTAGTAGAACTTTTCTGGAGATATAACTTCGCTTCAGACTCAACATCAACTAAATTATGAGTAGCTTTAAAACTTTCCACCCTTCCTTCTACATCAGACAATTCCTTTGTGATAAAAGCAATACGTTCATTGATAAATTCCGAAGTGTTTTGCGATACCATGTTTTTGTCAGCAATTGCATCTTGATTATGTTGCTGAATTACGGAATTTATTATGGCAACCGCTTTTTCTTTAACGGTACTTCTTAAGGAAATGTCGATTACGTTAGAAGATTTATGAACCGGGTTTATATGAATAGCGCGTTTATATCTATTAGCAACCTTTATTAATGGAGACACTTGAATACTAATATTCTCACCTTCATAAGGTGAAATATCATAATCTGTTGTATTAATAACAATTTCCCCAAGCCTAGATTCAATAATCTCTCCGAAAGAGTATTCTACAGCATCCTGATCGCGACCATCTTTATACTCAAACCTGTTACTTCCAACAGGTTTAACATTTAAACTGGCACTTTTATCGTAAACGGTGGAGTCTCCATTCACAAAATCAATTACTATTGGCGAGTTATTAAAAAACTCCTTTTTTAAAGGTCTTTTTTGGTGTGTATATGTAACATTAAGCCGTAATTGCTTTGCCACCAACAACATTAATGAACGTGACTTCATCAATTCAATCACGTTTTCTGTATTATTATTAGATTTTAATGCTTCTAGATCCGAGAAAGCCGAAAGTTCAGACAGCGCTCCTTTTTTCTCATCTTTAATAAGCACCGAGGCATGGGCATCATAATGTTTTGGTTGAAAACGCAAATAAACATACGCCCAAGTATAACATACCGCTACACTTAGCACAAACCATTTCCAAATTACCAAATATCTTTTAAGATATTGTATAATGTTAAACTCCGAGTCAGATGACTCTTCGATAACATGATCTACCTCTTTTCCTAATTCCATCTGATTTTTATCTAGTTATTAAGGCAATGGATGTAACTATTAGCGATACCACGGATACAAACAAACTAGCATTGGTACCGTTTATAAGCGACGAGTTTAACTTAGCTCTACTTGGCTCAACATACACCACATCATTTTGGCGTAAATAATAAACGGGAGAATCAAACAACTCTTTGGATGTTATATCCACACGTGTTTCCGTTTTAACTCCATCTATCTCACGAACAACCAACACATTTTTTCGTACACCGCTTATTAATATATCGCCAGATAGACCTATAGCTTCCAATAGCGTAATTTTTTCATTCGCTACCATAAATGTTCCAGGTTTTTTAACTTCTCCCAGTACTGTAATCTTATAATTGAGTATTTTTATGTGTACCGTTGGGTCATTTACATAAACTGCCAATTTGCTTTGAATTAACTTAGCAGCAGCAGATAACGACAATCCGCCAATTTTCACTTCCCCAATAACTGGTAAGCTAACAAAACCTGAGGTATTAATTGTATAACCACTATTTGCGGAAGAACCAATCGCATAGGCTGAGTTAGTATTACCTGCTACGTCATGTGTTGACATATTAAAAGGCAGAACTGCCTGATTATCAATACTAGATACCTTTACACTAATATAATCATATGGCTGTATAATCGCTTCGTATAATGAATCCAAACTGCTGGTGATTTCCTCATTACCTTGGAAGTAAACCAACTTTCGTTTTGTAGAGCACGATGAACATAGAAATAAGCCTATTAAACTTATAAACAATGTACTAAAAACTATTCTATTTTTAATCATATAGATTACTTTATCTTTTGCATCAACAGTAATGTAAAAAACCTCCTAAACACCTGTTTTATTTCTGGTGGCAAAAGTAATCATTTTTTGGCATACGTGTATAATTTATACATTATGCACTCCTTTTATTTTTAAAGATTATATTGAATATGGCAGAAAAGAAGTATTTAGAGTCGGTTGTGTAAGGGTTTGAAACTTTCTCTTGCAAGTACTCCCTTTCTGCTTGAAGTACAGACTCTACACTACCTTTCCTATCTAATGAAACATACGGAGGAATACATCCTGGTTTAAACTGAACTCGATTTTTTTGTAAATCCAAAGGAATATCATTCGAATAACTCTTGCTTATTGGTCTAACCCCAACTAGCTTCATCTCACCTTTCAACACATTTATAAGCTGTGGCAATTCGTCTAACCAATATTTACGCAAAAATTTACCCCATGGTGTAACCCTAAAATCGTTAGCTGGTTTACCGGTGTCCGCATATCCATGCATTTTAATCATGTATTCTTGCAAATATTCGGCATAGGGGTGCATCGTTCTAAACTTATACACTTTTATCATTTTACCGTTTTTCCCTAATCGTGGCATCGCATATAAAGGACCATAACTTGGTGACATGTCAAATGCAGGCTCTTTCACTTTAGAGGCAATTACAAACATAACACTGTCCGACCTAAAATAATCTCTAATCTCGAAACCACAACTAGACACACGCCCCAATGCTTCAGCTTTAGACAGAATTCTATTTCTACCTCTTGTTACAATAAAATATAGTGTTTTTAATCCTTTAACTTTGGGGAATATGCGCAAAAAAACAAATTCAAATGCTGCGTATAATTTTCTTAAAAAAGGAATTTTATAAACTTTTTTTCTATTCCTACGAGCAGAAAAGGTCTCAACACAAAATACAAAGGTATCGCCGTAGTTAAGTTTGGCATTTACCTTCTCAAAAAACTTATTAATGAACCGAATATTATTAATTCGAGCAATATTTACTATTGAGTTACAATAATCAACATGGTTTTCAATATTAAATACACTTGTTGTATCAACGACAAAAGTATCTTTAGAATCTAAATCCACAAAAGCGTTGATTCGATCAAAAGTTGTACTTCCTAGCTTCTTAATTAGTACGTTCTTCATTATTGGGATACAAAACTACGTATTTTCCGCAGCAAAGGTAGTAATTATTCAGCACAGATGATATGTCGGACGACCCTATTTATATTTTAAAATAGCCTGTACACATCTGAATGCGGTATTACCATCCCACAACTCTGGTTTCACTGGATTTCTATTTTCCAAAAGCAATTGTTCAAACTCTCGATTAATATCTTCAATATTATTACCCACCAAATACCCAGCGCCTCCATTTTCAATCAAAGTAACAGGTCGTTCGGTATTCCACCTAAGGGTTAAGAACGGGGTACCCAACACACAACATTCTTCTTGTAACCCTCCACTATCAGTTAACATTAAGTTTGCATGCATATTCAGATGCAGCATTTCTAAATAACCAATTGGATGCATTAATAATATTTCATCGGATTGAATAATATCTTCCCAAACCCCAAAATGTTTAGCCTGCTTAACAGTTCGCGGATGAATTGGCCAAATAAATCGCATATGAGAAGAGGCCTTTTCCATAATCCATCTCACAATATTTGTAAATATGAGTTTATCATCGACATTTGACGGCCGATGCATAGTGATTAACCCGTACTTTTTCCATGGCTCTACTTCTTCAATCTTGAATTTATTCTCGTCTAATACATTATCCGATAAAATCTTCTCAAATTCTAACAGCTCAGCATTACTACGATTACTTTCAAGTGTGTCTATCATAATGTTTCCAACAAATTCTAACCTCCGTTCATCAACACCTTCATCCTTTAAATTCTTGACCGAAATCGGATCAGGAGCCAACAATAAATCAGATAACCTATCGGTTACCAATCGGTTAATTTCCTCTGGCATTCCCATATCTCCTGACCTAAGCCCTGCCTCGATATGGCAACATTTGATATTTTCCTTTTTAGCTGTAATCGAACAGGCCAAAGTAGCATTCACATCGCCCACTACTACTACCCAATCTGGCTTATGCTCGTGTAAAACTTTTTCAAAAGCAACCATGGTATTGGCAACCTGTTCAGCATGGGTACCGGAGCCTACTTCCAGGTTAATATCTGGATGTGGAATATTTAAATCATCAAAAAAGCTTGAAGACATTCTGGTATCATAATGTTGACCAGTATGAACAAGAATGTGCTGAATGGATTCTTTAGCATCCCTTGCATCTGCATTATATCTATTAATCTCTCCAATAAATGGAGCAATTTTCATAAAATTAGGACGAGCGCCTACTACTGATATTATCTTCATAGTAACTATTAAATGCTTGTAATCAATCTGCTATTGCTTGTAGTTTACGATCAAATTCGTTAAAAATGTAGCCAAATTAATTTTATCCTTCAACATCCTTTCTTTTCTCTTTTGAAAGGTAGCTTTAAGTTCTGACATTACAAGTAATTCTTGCACAACTTCAAAAAAACGAGTAACATTCGTTGGCTTAACACCAAAACCGAGCATATACTTTTCTTCCAACTCTTTTAAATACCCTATTCGCCCCACAAAATCATTAAACCTAACAAAAGGTATCCCTAATACCCCAGCTTCCGCTGCCATTGTCTGACTATCGCCAATATACATAGTTGCAAACGCCATTACATGATGCATATCTAAAGGGTTTACATCTAAACGATATTTTTCATATGCTGAACTGAGAGGTCGTTCACTGGTAATATAAATTCTCCCATGTGACGACAGCATTTTAACAAGCTTTAAAGCAATATCATCACTTAAGCCTTTCACGCCAACATCGTGATGTGCTCCCAGTTTTGCAAACCTAATAACAAAATACTTTTCATCTGTATTAACATACTTTCTAGCAACTTCCTCGGAAGGAAGAAAATTTTCAGGATGTAGATAAGATAGCTCGTGATACCCTGAATAGGCAATCTTTTTCTCCGACCATTTCCCAACGGAGCACACATGTGGCGCAACAATATGCGTGGCCCACGGGTAAGCCAATTTTGCGTACAGAGGTACCGCCTCCGCATCATCTTCGTTCACATTTATTGAAGGGATACCTAACAACTTACCAACATGAGAAATGGCCACAGAGGTCCCTACCAAAAGTGAGGGCCTCTTTCTTATACAAAAGAATAACATTTTAACATCTTGCAACAGTTGACCATAAGCAATACCTAATTTGCTATCTTTCCTCCCATCGGGTAATATATTCAAATACTCAAAACCCGCATTTTGCAGTAAAGATTCTAATATATCTTTCTTCTTGATAAGAATATCAACCGAATAACCATCTTCTTTTAACGCAGTTATTACATTCTTAAACAAATGAAAATGTGCTGGATGACCCAAATGAAATAATATTCTTTTCATTCCCCTTTACTTTTGTAGTACAACACTTCTGTCAAACCTGCAAACATCCACGCATTTGACCATCGCATAAACGAAGTTTTTCTAGTAAAATATTTATACTTACGAAAGTAAAAAAAACCTTTCTTATCCTGCATATTATTAATCATATAAGTAGCCACATCATATGCAACAGAAAGATTGTTAAATCGCGTTAAAGTTAACATGGATTGTGCTGCTGCCGTGCAATCAATTGGGTAGGTATGTTTATCGTAAAATTTTGGAGCACCATTTTTTTCAATAAAATTTGCGCTATAAAACTTATACCCAAGTTCAATTTGACTTTTAAACCTATTGGAATTAGAGTTTATCGTGTAATCATCAGCGGAATCCAACACATATCCTGTATGATAATTATCAACCCATCCTCCAGCAGCACTTTTTGAATATATCCATGAACCCGAAGGTTGTTGATGCTTCATCACAAAAGCTATTGCCTTTTCAGACAACATAAGCATATCCTTATCCTTTGTTATTGTATATACTTGTGATAACAACCTTGCACCTTTCATACTGGCATTAAACACCACCTGTTTATCAAAAGGTGAATAGGAAAAGCAAAAGCTTCCATCCTGATCCTCTGTTCTATTTAAATCATTTATTACAAATTTAGACGAGCTAATCAGTAAAGCTTTGGCCTCTTCCAAATCAAACTCTTTGTAAGCAATAAACAACGCATTTGTGATCATCCCAGTTGCAACTACGGTTGGTTGGTAGGCCGGAATATCTGCATATCTAGCTGCCCAATGAAAATCATAGCCCCAACAAGCACCTGAATACCCTTCAGGTATCAACTTTCTTAACTCCTCTATAAGAAAACTAATTTTACTCCTATATTCTTCCCTTTTGTTTGGATAAACTACAGCAAGTCTTGCGTATCCTTGAATACACAAACCCAATGTAACTGGATTGTATCCTTTCTTAATCAACAACAGTTTCCTAATGTTTAACGGAAATCGCTTCACAAATTGTTGCCACAAAAAACGAGTAGTTTTATGTGAATTTAAAAACGGGATCTTAAACAAAGGGGACATCAACCCATCGTATGGGTCGTAACCCCGATAATCAGACTTTTCAATATAAATACGAAGTGCTTCAATGGCCTTCTCAACAACCTTCATTTAACTACTTAGTTATTTAGACGGTAATATATTATTATTTATAAAATCATATAACATGGGATGCATTGAATAGTAGGATAAGCCTTTAGAAAGATCATTCTCAATTTTTGTATTTGAATTATGAGAAACTATTGATAAGGAATCATAAATTCTATTTTCAAAATCGCTTTTCACACGCTTTCTAATTGTTTCAATCGTATCCTCTTTTATAATGTCATATGTATAAATTTTTACTATTTGTCCGGTATCAATTCCCCTGCCAATAAAATGTATTGTAGAACCCGGAGGAATTCCATGCAACAATGAGAACTCTAAAGAAGATCGCCCTCTAATAAATGGCAATACTGCTAAATGGTCATGTAACAACCCTAATTTAAAAGCATCATATATATTGTCTTTTACAATAAATCCCAACTTAAAATAACCAATATCAAACTGCTCTTTTTTAAGCTCAGAATAAATGCTTTTGCTAGTATGCGGGTAATTCAACATTCGATATGGAAACCGAACACCTTTTAGCTTGGTAAATAGCTTAAACACAATTCCACTTTTTAAAAACAGCCGCCTTTTCCATTCTGTATAGTAGGGTATTAAGATTACTTTGGCCGAAAACCCATTAGCTTTAAGTTGGTGATATACATTTTTAAAAATAAAAGGGATACCTATTAATCCCACGTTCAGCTTTTTTTGTTTACCCGCGTTTTTTACATTTTCTGCTCTCGTATTAATCTCCATTATATAATCTCCAACATCCTGCTTTGGAAATGGTAAAAAACTATGCGCGTTATTTGCATCCAAATTGTTATGAAAATTATTCTGCATCAACAACCAATAGTCTTCACTATTAGCGTTACTTTTATAAAACCATAAAAACTCGTTAAAGTACCTTACGTCATTGGTGATTAAATACCCTTTACACAGAAATTTAAGGACGTTCAAACGAGCTTCGCTAGAAAGGTCATCACTTCTCTTGTAATGAATTCTCAATAGCAGTTTATTAAGTTTATTTTTAGAATGATGGAATAGTTGAGTTATAGCATTCCAAGAAGAAAACTGTGCTGAAATCAGCTCTTCGTATGTAGGCACTTCACCTACTAAGGGCTGCTTATCCTCAGAAAGCTGTGTTAATTGTTCTTTTATAACAATTAACCTATCATCTAAACTAGTTGGTAACAATCCTAATTCCAACTTCATATCTAATTACTCCTAACTGGTAAGGAGCCGCTTGCTAATCTATCTGCGTAATCCGACATAGTAACAAATTCTATTTCATCATGATACGTGTTGGCAATATGATGCATAAACTTCTCTATATCAGTATAGTTATTTATAAAGTTTTTTGTGTGACTTTCTATGACTACAGGAATACCATCACCTTCAATTTTTCGCAACCTGTTAATCGTTTTATCAAATGTATTCTTTAAATATGTGGCAGACCTTGCCCCTCCGAACTTCAAATGGGTTAAGTAGGGGTTCTTCTTCAGTTTAAATCTCACTTTCTCACCAGTTGGACTGTTTTGAATAATTTCTTTGGGAACCACAGAAGATAAATACTGAGAGCTGACCATTTTGTTAACATATTTTTCAGCATATAAGGTCCTCCCCAAACTAAACATATCTCTCCACGATGGGTAAACATACGTTAACGGAACTATAATTACTTCTCCCTTTTTCCCAATCTTTCTAATATCCTTAAAATCTGGATAGTAAGGCATAGTATCTTCATCCAGGTTTTCATAATTAACTCCTAATCCTGGAACATTCATATCCTTCCTTACCCCCATAACAAGTTGTATTCCGAACTCTTCAAAATCACTAAATAGCTCCTCTGAGGGTTGAAGGGCCCAACTACCTGCCTTAAAGGAGTTTACTTTATAATTGGCATCAATGGGCTTTAATAAATCTGTTAAATAATCAATCGAATCTTTAAACAACTTTCTTCTTCTTTGCTGCTCTACTTGCGCAATACTCCAATTTTTATCTAAATAAAAATATCCATCCTTGTATTTATAATCCAACCACTGAGCGTGTAAGTGCAGTTGCACATCAAAACCGTTTTCTTTTATTTGACACACCGTATCGTCCCATAAGTTTTTTTGGGTTTTTATGCTCGAATTAATGTGTTCATTATCTCTAAAAACAAGTTGTTGAGCCACATCAACCATAAAAGTCATCTTCATACCCAAATCCTTTGCTACACGCATAAAAAACTGAGTAGGTATATATTGATGTGACGCCACGTCACCCAATCCGTTACCCATCAACTCAAAATCATCCTCAATAATTACAAAAAACTTTTTCATTACTGGTGCAACTAAATTATTTCAATTTTTCTATTTTCTTTTAAACTTTTAAGCACATTAAAAGTAGCAAGCATACTTAAAAAAGACTCCTCAAAAGGAATAGGACATAGTTGATTTTTTTTGATACTTTCTAAATATGTTTTAATACAGGTTGAGTGTCCTTTATCCTGTCCTTTATACTTCTCAGTTAAGTTTCTATTCCCATATACGCTTAATGATTTAAAGTCGTCAATATACGCAATAGTCCCTCCGCAAAATACCTCAATAGATTCTTTAGCAACATCCTTATTCCCATTTGCAAAATAATTTACAGAAGCGACTGAACCATTCTTCATTTTCAAATTTACAATTACCGTGTTATTCATTTCATCTGAATCATCTAATGACTCTGCTGATACGCTCACAATTGGACTACCTGCAATGAACATTGCTAAATCAATAAAATGGCATGCTTCTCCAACTATTCTGCCTCCCCCGATTTCTGGATCATTTATCCAATGTCCCTTAGGAAGAATGCCAGAATTTATACGAATAGTAATAGATTTTGGTTGATCATCTGTAAACATCCCTTTTAGTTTCTGTACAGGAGGTGAAAATCGACGATTAAAACCTACCATAACACTAGGCCCCTTACCATCCTTTTCCCTTTCCTCATACGCTTCCTTCACAGCTACCAACTCCGTTTCATTCATCGCTAAAGGTTTTTCAACAAACACATTTTTGTTGCTATTTATTCCTTTAATTACATAGTCCGCATGGGTATTATGCCTAGTTGTAATAACCAACGTGTTAATTTTTTCATCACTAATAAGTTCATCGGATGATTGCGCACAATAATTAAATGAATACTTATCACCGACATACTTAGCTGTATTTCCCCGTCCTGTAGCAATGCCAACAAAATTGCAATTATCTTTCATGTTTGGCAATAACGTACCCTGAGCAAATGCACCGGCACCAATGCAACCAACGTTAACTTCTCCTGGGTTAATAGGTTTATTACTCAAGGTTACACTTTTTTTCACTTCAGTGCTCTCATCATACTCAATGACAATTCCAATAAACGGTTCGGTTCGCCCTAAAATCATATCATAAGCTGCAGGAGCTTCCTCTAAAGCAAATGAATGAGTAATTAAATCATTTATCGATAACTTTTTGGTGGCTAACAAGTCCACAAAAGACTGCATATTTCTATTTTCCGTCCACCGTACATGCCCAATTGGATAGTCCAGCCCTTTTTCCTCGTAGGCTATATCATACCTCCCTGGCCCAAAAGAATATGACATTCGTAAATCCAGCTCCTTCTTAAAATAATTAGGTCTGCTAAATCCAGTTGGAACAACACCAACAACAACCACTTTTGCTTTAACCCTAGCAACTACCCCTGCAAACTCCACTGGATCTAAAGAGGCTGCACCTGCCGTTATTATAACCGAATCCGCACCATGCCCATTCGTATGCTTCAATATTAACTCCTCCAATCCTTCATGCGACCTTGAATACACATTAGTAATTCCTACTTCTTTGGATTGACGTATCATCTCATCAGACACATCAACACCAATTGGAAATACGCCCGATGCTTCCAAAATTTTGTAGGTTAATTGACCAATAATACCCATTCCAATTATCACACAGCTTTCACCAACTTTAGTTTCAGCTTGCCTTATACCCTGTATTGCAATGGCAGCCAGTGTTGAGAATGCTGCCTCCTTTAACTTAACGTTTTGGGGTACTTTAACACACAAATTGATAGGGATTGCTACCACATCAGCATGGCAAGCTCCTATACCACCACATGCCACCCTATCTCCTACCTTAAAGTCCTGCACTCCCTCACCCACAGCAATAACTTCTCCTGCACTACTATAACCCAAAGCAGCGGGGGCTGTAAGTTTATTCATAACAAGCTTGTAAGTGGCCAACAAACCCGTAGTTTTAGCCATTTCAATTACTTGCTTTACTTCTTTTTTTCTACTCTTTGCTTTGGCTATATAACCTTTTCTAGCATCAGTAACAGTTTTGCCTTCAGTACCGGCACTTATTACCGAATAATGGTTTCTTACAAGCACTTGTCCTTTATTTAAAGCAGGAAAAGGCACTTCCAATATTTCCATTTTACCTGATTTGAGCTCTTGAGTTAATTGATTCATTAGGTTAATAGCTTTAGTTCCTATAGTATATCCCGTTATTAATTCACGGTAAAGTTGTTATTCCTATTCACTTTCCGAATAATTTGCAAAGGTACTATTTTTGATATAATAATTAGGAAACGTTGATATACAAACGGAAAACTATTTAGAAATAACAGTATCAATTACAGTTGAAAAGTTCTCCACCATTTTCTCTTCTGTAAACTTTTGTAAGTAATACTTTCTACTTTGCGAACCCATTTTCCCCATAAGCTCCTGATCATCAAGCAATAATCTTATCTTTTCCACTATTTGCTCATGACCTCCCGTATCCACAATAAAACCATTTTCTCCTTCTATCACTGATTCTACGATTGCTCCTTGGTCAGTTGAAATAATCGGTAAACCATAGGCCATGGCTTCTACCAAAACCCAAGGGTGCCCTTCCGGTTTTTGAGGAGGAAAAACGAATATATCTGCATTGGCAAACAACTTAAACTTTGCTTTCCCTGAAACTGGTGGTTGTAAGTTTATGTTGGCATTACTTTGCTCAATTTTAAGTAACAGGTTACGCTTAAATTCCTCATCGGATCGCCACCCTCCGGCTAAAGTAAAATTACACCTATCATCGTTTAGTTCAATTGCTGCGTCAACAACTTTATCCACTCCTTTCGACTCGTACAAATTCGCTAGATACAGTATATTTACTTTACCCGTATTTTCATTACTAGAAGCTTCTAATGAATAATTTGCACCGTTAGGCACAACAAATAATTTATCATTATCCACAATTCCCTTAAATATATAACGCAAATTATTCCCTAGGACTATCACGCCATCAACCTTGCCCAACACATTCTTTATTATCCAAGCAAAAAAGGAATTGGTTCCCGCAAGAATATTCTTAAAATTACTGCCTCTCAACTGCCCCACCACTTTTATTCCAAACCATTTAGGGAATATCAAATACGGTATATCTTTAAAAAAACCTATAACACTTTGAGAAAAGGATGACATTATCACTAAATCTGGCCTTTCCATTTTTAGCAACCTATAATAAGAAACATAAAGTGCTATGCTACTAAAAACTTTTTTTACAGATAACTCTCCTTGCGTAGCTATTTCCTTATTAATTGTTATGTCGAAGTGTACTAAATCATAAATATCCTTTAAACTGGACTCCAATATGATTTTAGTTGCCATTGCTGGCCCCATTATGGGTGGAGGCAACTTACCAATAACTACCACTTTCTTTTTATTTGTGCTAGTACTTTCCATATATAGTTTTCTTGTCTAAAGCGCAAAACGCAAAAGCGCTTAACGTAAGGTAAATTAATGCTCCAGATGACCCAAAAGGGTTTGCGGTTAAGCCATACAGCATCATTATCACTATTGTAGAAAAAAACAAATACTTTTCAGGTTTTCTAAACCCATTTAAGGCTCTCATTAGTGATGCATAAAACAACAGGTAACATATAATTCCAAATATTCCGGTTGCAAACATAAAACGAACATAATCACTGTGCATACCCCCACTCATCATACTACGCGTGTATTTTGAACCTGATAAACCAACACCAAAAACTTTACTATAAGCCGGCATTTCTTCCCAAATTTCAAAGTAATGCTGCCACCTCACGATTCGACCGTTTAGCGCTTTTTCCTTATTAGACTCACCAGTATAAGCTCCAATCTCTTTACTAAATAATGGAACAATAAACTTATTTAAGAAAAATCCACCACCAAGTAAAAACCCAATTCCAACAATAATAGAAAACTGTTTGGCTAATCTGGTATTACGAGACACCAACAAAATTGACAATACTATCGCCAAGAATACCCCCCATGACGCTTGATGGCTTAAACCTTGTATTCCAAGTAAGGTAATAAATAATACAGCGCCTGCACCCAACAAAGATAATTTCAATTTACTTTTTAAAGAGAAATAAATCAAAATAACAAAGTTACCAATTACGTATGCGATGTAAGAAAATATATCGGCATAAAAACCATTTAATCGTGTAAAACCTCCCCTACTTTCTTGGATATATACTTCTTTAATAGGATCAAAAATTATTTCATATATCAATATTGAATATGGGAAAATGGATGCAACCACAAACGTCATCAAAACACCTTCTAGCTCCTCCCTACTCCTAATAACTCTTCTTAAGTAAAAGTACAAGAGTAACGGATGTAAATTTCTAAGCACATAACCTAAATTGCCAATGCTAAAATTATCAATTAAAAAGTATGCGTGGTTGGCTACCAATAAAAATCCAAATATCACGAGTAATCTTTCATAAGGTTTTAACCTTACCCGCACTTGAATGATGTATTTCAGAAAAACAAAAAAACTAAGCGCTCCTGCAATTTGAAGTGGAGAAAGCCTTCCTTCACCCTTTAAATCATAAAAGGTAGCTATAAAGGGCATTAACAAAATAAGCCACAAAAACCACTTTAATGACCATGGTTGTTTTTTAAACCAACGGTACCATGCATTAATCAATGCTTTCATTTAATAGCGCTTTTTCAAAATTCCTACACCAATTTTCAACTGATAACATTTTACCAGTATCATTTGCGTTATAATAAAGTTCACTGGAAGAACTCAACAAAAACTCTGCAAAGGTACGCAGATTTTCTTGTTCCGAACTGTCAAGGATAAACCCGTTAACTCCATTTGACAAATAACCAATTTCGGGGCCATGGTTTTTGCTAGAAAATGTGGCATAAGGTCGTCCGTAACAAAAGGCGTGATTAATAGACAAACCAGACAATCCGGGGACGAAAACAATAGCTGCATTCCTCATATAAGTTGAAATATCTTTCTCTTCAATTAACGCTCCCTTCCACGAAATCCAATTATACATTTCCATCTTACTTTTAACAATATTTGCATCAGGACCATCGCCAATAATTGTTAATTCTAAGTCCCCTCCGTGTGTTTGAATCATTGACTTAAGTTTAGCACAAAATTCAATACATCCATTAACATTTTTTGAGGGTATTAACCTTCCAATAAATAGAATATGGGAAGGAGAACGATTTGGTACAACAAATGAATATACCTTCTCAATTGCCTTGGTATCTATGGTATTATTTGCCCAGTACGCCTTTGATTTATTCACAACCTTATCCCTTATCGCCTGTTGATAGCTTTTCTCTGTATAAAATATAACTTTATCATACAATTGATAAAACAGTTTTGTAATTAACTTGTCTAGCATGGTAATTTTACTTCCTTGGGTTGTGGAATATGGGTGATTATAGGTAACCAAACGCGTTTCACCTCCTTTAATTCGATTAAGAAACCTTAAAGCAACTGCGTACATTATGAGCAAAAAATTCTTTTTTTCTCGAGGAATAAGAACCCAATCGAAGTCATTAAAAACAGAACGTAAATGTTTTCGAATGAGTTTAGAGTAGCCAAAACGTGATTTATCTACTCCAAAACGATAAATCTGATAATCAATGTCCTCGTTACTTTCTACATCTCCCATTCCCTTTCTCCCACCGCCTGCAAGTACGCTAACGTCCACTGTCGTATCATTATGCAAATAATTTAAAAATTTTGCTTTGTAATGATTATGATTAGGACTAAGCCAAAGAAGTTTCATAACAATTAAGGATATTCTATTTACAAAATAGATTCATATATTTTAACAAAATTATTCGCCATTTCATCAATATTATACGTTTTAGCATATTCAATCCTTTTGTTAACCAGAAATTGATCGGTTTTATAATCGTTAACGTAAAACAACCCTCTTTCCAATAAACCAGCTTTACCATTTACTACATCATGGGGAAACGCTTTTCCCACTATTTCTGCAATCCCTCCCCCATCATTTAACACAACAGTGGGCTTTCCCAAAAGGAGAGTTTCAATTGCAACCAAGCCAAAAGTTTCAGTGGTAGATGGGAAAACACACAAGTCCATGCAATTCTGATAATCTCTTACATTTTTTTTATATCCTGTAAAAACAACTTTTTCCGATATATTCAACGAATCAGCCAACGCTATTAGATTATCCATTTCCGGGCCATCACCAACAATTAATAATAGTATGTCATTGTCGGTATTACGTAATACTTGTGCAAATACATCAATTAATAAATCTACTCTTTTCCATGCAACCAACCTAGATGAAGTTCCTATAATGAACTTGTTTGAGTGTTCAAAACCTTCTGGACTGCTTAGTTCTGAAGATATAGAAGATAAGTCAACACCATTATAGACAACTTTAGCATTTTGATTGGTTAAATAGGGACTCCAATAATCAAGTGTATAATTGGAGTTAAACGTTATATAATCCACAAATTTATTCAGAAATATTAACTGTAAGCTCCTTTTAAGTCCTCCCAACTTTCTTTTGATCCTGCCTTCTCCTTGAACGCTATGCATTGTATATACTATTTTCGCATTTACAAAAAATAACATAGCAGAAAACAGTAGATTAAATGAATGCAAGTTTACCACATCGTACTTTTTTAGAAGAGCGTATAACTTGAAATACTTCCAAAATGATAAATCATAGCCGCCGCTTATACTTGAAAAGTGACAAGGAAAATTTAACTCCTTAAACTGTTTCAAAAAGTCTCCCTTTCCATTAAGTACAAGCAATTCCACGGACACATTCTTATTATTAGAGAGCGCTTTAGTTAAGTCATACGTTAACTTTTCAATGCCTCCAAAATTTGCTGTGGAACAAACATGCAATACTTTCATCAATTCAAAAACTAATTATATGCGTTTAAACTAGTTGTGGTAGGAATAAAGCCTGGGTAATTATTTTTGTTTATATCCACTAATTCGTTAAAAAAAAGAGCTCGTTTTGCTATTAAACTATCAGCCTCAGGCAGGGTGTACGGAACGGTATATTCAAACGAGTTGATTCTGTTTTGAACATTCACATATTTTTTACCAAAAAAACTAAAAAAGGCGGGCAAAACAACACCTTTATGAGTCCTTAAAAAGCTATCACCCATTTGAATTGACATGTTTCTGGTAATCTTTAGTTTCTCACTTGGTAATGAATAGACGGAATCATGAAACATTTCATCCAACACAGTCTTTAATTCCTTCTGAAACGACACTACCAAGTTTTGTAATTCACTTAACTCCGGAGCTTTGTTAAACCAATTATTCCTTATTTCAATAACCTTCATGACAATATTATATAACTCTCCATCACGAATTCCTAACAATTCCAAATCAAAAATTATTGCTTTTGCTTGAAGTAAGAATGAACGCAACTTAATAATGCCAAACGTTATTTGCGCATCTAATGTAATATACATTTTAAGCATATACTCCAATGCAATCTGAACTTTCAATTCCTTAAGCATTTCACTATCTGGCTCCTCCAATAAATGGAGGTCCTCCCCTCCAAGCAAATTTAAGTTTGTTAAAAAGTTGTAAGACTGACTCAAATTTATTTTACTTCTAGGAATACCAAAGCTTCCGTGAGTTAGTATTAATGAATCCTGTCCACTTAATCCTTCTTGTATATTTACGTCGCATGCAGAACCATCATTAAATATGGCGATAATATCTAAATCGGAGATGCCAGGGTTTTTAACCGACCCCATTTGATAAACGCTGCAAACGGATTTACTCCTCAACAACTTTTCTGCTACCCTGCAGGCTAGTTTATCATATGCGTCTTTAGGAATAAACTCTGGATAATTAATGAATCTCAACCCCATTATATATCACGCTTTATTTTTAAAATTAATAATCGCATACCATCTATAAACTCTTCATCCATAAGCGATTCAAACTCTACACAAACTGCTGGAGCTACAAACTTTTTAGTTAATTTTCGAAATAAGTTTTGAGGTCTACCCATTAAGAAATTTTGAATCCAGTTAAGATCGTAATTCCATTTACTTCGAATTAATGAAGCTCTTTCAATTGGCAACCATTCTTTATCACTAAAATTAGTTCTTACTTCAGCAAAACTATCCTTTTTAAAGATACCTTTATGATTAATCGCAGAATAATAAAGAGAAGGCAACAACATAATTTGGCCTGTCTCTTATACACATCTGACGCTGCCGACGATGTGCGTTGTG
>CAXHCC010000014.1:0-26359 GCA_964014945.1 uncultured bacterium
ACACAACGCACATCGTCGGCAGCGTCAGATGTGTATAAGAGACAGGTTTACGGGAAGATCAAGACCTAATAAAAGAAGAATACCCCGACTTCAGACCTTCCGAATCTGACATTGATCCAACTTTTCCTGAATTACCAGAAGAAAAATTAATATTTACTGATGATTTATTATTTACAGAAGTCTCAAACCTTAAGAATTGGTATAAAGCAAAGCAAAAGCCAGACATATCTAAACTTCACAATATTAGAAACTTAGGAGGAAACGCAGGTGAATGGATATGTATGGATGGATACATTTCTCAACAAAACATAGAATTAAATAGAGAAATTTTCATGTTTTTAAAAACTATAATAGTTAAAGAATCAGATTATAAAGAAATTTTAGACTTATTAAAAAACAAGGATTTTAGATCTGATTGGATACCAAGAATAACTGAAAACCACTACACTTTTGCAGGTGAAATGAACACCATAAAAGAGGCTACATATGATAATTTTAGAGAACTTTCATTTGAAATAAAGAAGCAAAAACAAATAGTAAAATATGGTGATAAAGGTTATTACCCAAAATTCTTGAGGGATGGAAAAACTAAAAAGGTTGAACTTGCTGATGAAATTGAAATTGAAAGGTCGATAACTAAAGAATTTGAAGTTCTAATGCCTGTCTGTGAATATAATTGGGAGAGTTATCACAGTTCAACTAATAAAGCTGGTCATCAAAAAACATTATCAAAAGAGTTATCATTTGATTTAAACTTAATCAACCGCCCGCAAACATTTAATTTATTTGAAATAGAAGGGGAAAAAGCTACAATCAATATAAGCAGTAGACAAGATGATAAGAACAGTCAAGAATTCATATTCCTACGTAAAGATTTAATTGACAGATATTTAAAAATCAATAAATATAAATTAATATGGGGGTTATGGGGAGAAAAACAAATAAGTTTTAAGGAATATAATGACACGTTAAGTTACCTAAAAAAACACAAATTAGAAGGCATGAAAAAGTTTAAAACTATTACGCCATATTTATAATTTGTAGTCAATTAATTCTAACCCTAACTCGTCAACTTCTCCTTCATTTGTCATTGAATGCATTGCTGAGTTTAACGGGATAAATACATTATTTTCAATATTAACAATGCATGTTTGGTAATACCTTGCATTTTCAATCGGCTGAAACTCATTCTCTTCTCCAACTCTAAACTCTTCAACATTATGTTGAATAAAATGAGGCATACCGCTTGAGAATACAACAATAGTACCATCAGATATAAAATAAAAATCTTCTAATATATTAACCGTAAAATAGTCATCATTAACTTCAACAAACCCTTTTAAACCTTCGGCTATTGGTTCTCTTATTATAAAGGAAACTCTATTAACGTTTGTGCTTACAAGTCCAATACAAGGCTTTAAATCACCAAGGTTAACATCGTAATATTTCGTATAAGTTTGACTATTACTATCTTTAATTTTAATTAACATATTTTTCTGATTGTATTATTAATTTTAAATATACAAATAATGTTTCACCTCCCCTCCACCTCCGATAAAGGGTAAATAATAATCAGTTAAAAACTAGCGATTTATTACGCAAGGTTCGAAACACTATCGGTATTTAAGTTTTACGTGGAGTGGCATATACCTTAAAAAGTAATAAGATAAATTCAGTAAAAGCTTTGGAAGATATTGATGACTGGGCAGGCTATATGAACCCCCTAAAGAAAGAGGTGTTGTATTAACTTAATACATGTTAGCTATTTTCTCATTTCCTTGACAGGAGCATCAGCCCAGTATCCTTTACCGTCTTTACCAAACGACCACACCTCTGATGATTCTCTTTTTTCAGGAATAACTTGCTTACCAGCATTAACGCTTTCTTTTACTTCACGCCTATGTACACGATTAGCCTTCCTCTTGTCCATCTTCTCAGATGCACAATTGGCATTCCCAAATATTTTCGTTTTTCTTATTGACCTACTCATAATAACACAAAGGTATTGAAATCCTTATTAACTCTGCTGTTTTAAAAATGTGACTTTTACTGTAGTACGAGCAATGGAACAATGTCTTAGGTTTCTTTACTAAGTTTCTTTACTCGAGAACATGCTATAATAGGCAATGGAAATCACATTATCCCGAAGTAAAGAAAACGAACGTTTTCTTTACCCGTTTTTAAGAAAAAGAATAATAACAACAGCAAGGGAATCGAGTGGACCGACCCGCTAGCAATCACTAGCGGGCTAGGCCTCTCACACCACCGTACATACGGTTCTCGTATAGGGCGGTTCGTTACCCATCACACTAAAGCTCTTTTCACCCTTAGTACAATCTTCTAATTTAGGTATAAGCTATGCAAGCATTCCTATACGAATTTCGAAGAGGATAACGTTCAGTCCTTCATTGTTCTGTGAGTCCTGTCCGCTTTGGCGGACCTCGTTCCTCCCAACTACTATGACCTCGGCTGACTTCTCAACTTAACCACACGTGATTGTTGAGACCTCCCTCGCTAAGGTAAATACCCTTGTGTCTATCCCTGCTACATCTACTATTTTGGAGTTGGGTAATCGTTAGACTTCGGCAGCATGTGTTACCTCATCTCTCCTTATAGCCTCGGTATGTAGTTTCTGTTCGTCAGTACAGACACCGCAGTCTGGCTTACTTCAGTTCTAACCTCACGGTTAACAACCTTGCCACTTGCTTCGCTTCCAGGCACGACCCCAGCACGTCAGGGACTTGCACCCTTTGGGACATTCTTTTTAAAGAACTATATTTACCATTCAAGGCGCGCACAAAGTGTATAAATCATTGGGCGGATAGTGCTAATTTTAAGGGCATTACATTTAACAAACTTCGTAACGGTCTGACAGAGAAGCGCTTCTAAATTCCCAACGCTTCATACACAAACCGTTGTACATAAGCTAAAAAGCCAGCCACACAATAAGCACATTTGGATTTTGCCTACTCACATTATCAACCCAAAAAAACCAAAAGAGCTAAAACTTCCCCCTTTCAACTACGATCAAAATACCATAAAAAAGGTATTGTTTAGAATCATTATAAATAACAAATTTGTACCCGAATCAATAATACAATTATTTAGAATGCAAAAATTCAGTATAACTACAATCGCAATAATAAGCTTTTTAGGCTCTTTTGCTCAAAATGCGACCATCAAAGGAAACATACAACAAACCGACAGCACAACAGTATTACCAGGTGTTTCCGTCTACCTAGAAGAAACGAATATAGGAACTTCAAGCAACGGAAATGGTAACTATATTATAAGTAAAGTCCCTGCGGGAGATTATACATTAATAGTTTCCAGCATAGGATATAATTCTATAAGAAAAGAAATAACAGTTGAAAATAATAGCACAATAACGCTAAACTTCATACTGACAGAATCTATGTCTACATTAACGGAAGTGACTATTACAGGTGGAAATATAGGCATAAAAGGCATTCCAGGGTCAGTACATTACATCACGCCAAAAGAAATAGAAAAATTTAGCTATACAGATATTAATAGGGTGTTGCGTACAGTCCCAGGCGTAAATATACAAGAAGAAGATGGGTTCGGGCTTTTTCCGAGTATAGGGTTAAGAGGTACAGGCGTAGAACGGAACACCAAAATAACTTTAATGGAAGATGGCGTTTTAATGGCTCCTGCTCCTTATTCTGCACCAGCGGCTTACTATTTTCCAACAATGGGAAGAATGCAGGGAGTAGAAATTATAAAAGGAAGCAGCCAAATAAAATACGGGCCTTATACAACAGGAGGTGCCATTAATCTTATTTCATCGCAAATTCCCGATCAGTTTTCAGGAAAAATAACCTTGTTGGGAGGAAGTTTTGGAAACAGAAACCTACACGCTGTTATAGGAAATTCAAATAAAAACTTTGCTTACATGGTAGAAACATTCCATTATGGTTCAAACGGTTTCAAACAAATAGATGACATAGGAAATAGAGGGTTTGATAGAAATTCAGGTTTTGTAAAGCAAGATTACTTGGCAAAAGTCCGAATTAATACCAATGCTGATGCAAAAATATACCAATCGCTCACATTCAAAATCGGTCAATCAACAGGAGATATAAATGAAACGTACCTTGGTTTAACACAAGAAGATTTTGATACCAACCCAATTAGAAGGTATGCAGGTTCTCAAGTTGACAATATAGCCACAGAACAAACTCAATTTTCTTTAACTCACCGAGCAAAATTTTCAAAATGGTTTAATGTTACTACTGTTATTTACCGTACCAATTTTAGTAGAAATTGGTACAAACTCGACAGAGTAAAAGACAGCACTGGAACAAAAATAAAAATTGGTGATTTACTCGATAATCCCTTTAGCTCAAATGATGCTTATGCCATTCTTACAGGTACAAGTAGTGTAAATGATGATGCTCTCTTCGTAAAAGCAAATAACAGAAAGTATTATTCACAAGGTGTTCAAACAACATTGAATTTCAATTTTAAAACCAACAAAATAAAACATAATATTGATTTGGGTATAAGAGTGCATGAAGACCAAATAGACCGTTTCCAATGGTTTGACGAATACGCAATGAATAGTGGTGTAATGGAATTAACCAAAGCTGGAGTATACGGAACCGAAAGCAACAGAGTAGAAACAGCCGATGCCGTAGCAACTTATCTCCAGTACAAAATGAAAATTGGAAAATTTACGGCAATCCCTGGGATTCGGTACGAAAACATTACCCAAGAAAGACTAGATTACGGCAAAACCGACCCTGAAAGAACAGGGACTGACCTATCAAAAAGAAGCAATATTATAGGTGTTTTCATCCCCGGAATAGGTCTTGATTATAGGTTCAATAAATACCTAAGCACTTTTGGAGGAATCCATAAAGGCTTTGCACCCCCAGGTTCAAAAGATGAACTCGAACCAGAAGAAAGTATTAATTATGAATTAGGAACGAGATATGCCAATAAAGGATTATCAGGTCAGGCAGTGTTATTCTTCAATGACTACAAGAATTTACTTGGTGCCGACCTTGAAGCCGCTGGCGGTGGTGGGACAAACGAACAGTTTAATGGTGGAGCAGTACAAACAAAAGGAATAGAATTTAATATAACATACGATTTATTATATTCAAAAAGTAATAGCAAATTTAGACTCCCAATAAGCCTTGTTTATTCTTATACAGATGCAAAATTTTTAAATGATTTTGACAGTGATTTTGAAGGTTGGGGAACCGTTTCCGCAGGCGACCATTTTCCTTACTTGGCAAATAACCAATTTACAATTCTATTAAGCTTAGAACGCCACAAATTCAGTATAAACCTAAGCGGGAAATATATGGACAAAATGCGAACCGCTCCTGGACAAGGAGATATACCTACTAATGAAAAAACTGATTCGTATTTTGTGATAGACGCAAGTGCAAGCTATAATTTGCACAAGAACATAACCTTTTTTGCCAATGCAACCAACTTAACAGACCAAGTGTATGTTGTAGCAAGAAGACCAGCAGGTTTGCGACCTGGAATGCTAAGAGCATTTAACGTAGGATTAAAAGCAAATTTTTAATAAAGTGTCTTGTCCTAAAAGCCATACACATTTGCAATTCGCACCAGCCAACACTGCAACCAAAAATTGCAAAAGAGTATGTCTTTGCCAACGCTGACAGACGACATAAAAAAAGTACGACCGCACAATCGAGTAGACCGACCCGCTAGCAATCACTAGCGGGCTGGGCCTCTCACACCACCGTACGCACGGGTCTCGTATACGGCGGTTCACCAAATCTGAGGAAGCTTTTGTAAGTAGTAATCCAACATCGATTGATAACCCTTTCTTCTTAAGCGTGACAAAGTAATAGTAGTTATCAAAATAGGACTTTGGGCTACTGCCCAACTTCCCATCAGTGTTCTACTCCAAGCATATGCTTGTCCTTGGTCAACGCCTAATCTTATCAGGTTTTTACGTTTGCGTTCAGGTTTCTTCCAATCATGCCATATACAGCATCTCAAACGGTTACGAAGCCATTCATCCATTTGCTTTAGCTTGAATTGAATACTTCCCAATCGGTAGTGATTCACCCAGCCTAGCCATATTGATTTTAGCTTTTCCAATCGTTCTTCAAATTTGTACGGTAGCGTTTTCTTGGTAATATACTTTAGCTTACGTTTGAGTTATATCCAACTATTTTTACTCACCACCAGTTGGTATTTACCACGCTCGCCCTTTTTATAGGTTGGTACAAAACCAAAGGCTAAAACCTCAAAAGTTGCGGGTCTGCGTATGCCACTTTTGGCGCGGTTAATGGGTAAGTCTAGTTTTTCTTTTAAGAATTTAACTATCTCATTCCCTAGTTTCCGAGCCTCTGCTTTTGACTTTGCATAAATGCTAAAATCATCCGCATAGCGTACATAACCCAACCCTTTTGCTTTTAGGTGTTTGTCCAATTGGCCTAACAATATGTTTGACAATAATGGACTCTAAGGGCTGCCTTGTGCTACTCCTTTTCGGCGTTTGTGCAACCTACCCTCTTTGAGGATGGGTGCTCGCAACCATTTTCGGATGAGCCACAAAGTGCGTTGGCATTTTACCTTCTGGTAAATAAGCCCTAGTAGTTTGAAATGTGCTACTTCGTCAAAGAAACTTTTTAAGTCGATATCTACAATATCTTAATACCCATCATTGATGTACGTCAAGCTTTGATTTACCGCTTTATGTAAGTTCTTTCTTGGGCGAAAACCATAACTTTACTCCTCAAAGTCAAATTCGAACTTTGTGGATAATTGCTGTGATAATGCCTGTTGAAGCCAGCGGTCTACTACTGTTGGTACGCCCAACAATCGGTGTTTACCCTTTTCTTTGGGTATCAATACTCCTTTGATAGCTTGCGGTATATACTTCCGCCGAAGAATAGATTTTACTAGTTCTTTACTTTTAACTTCCTTAAAGGTTGCTAAGTCGTAAACACTCATGCCATCTACTCCTGCTGACCCTTTATTGCTTTTCACTTTGTAATAAGCTTTATACAGATTCTGCGGATGTAATACTTCGTCTATCATTTCTTTTCTTCCTGTGTTTATTTAAGAATAGGCTATCCCGCATGTGCGGGATTCCTAATCGAATCTAAACGCAATTTAATGTTCAGTCCTTTATTGGTTCTGTGAGTCCTGTCCGCTTTAGCGGACCTCGTTCCTCCCAACTACTATGACCTCGGCTGACTTCTCTGTTTTATCACTCGTGATTACAGAGACCTCCCTCAGAAGGCAAATACCCTTGTGTCTATCCCTGCTGCATCTACTATTTCGGAGTGGGTTAATCGTTGGGCTTCGGCAGCATGTGTTACCTCACCCCTCCTTATAGCCTCTGTATGCAATTTCTGTTCGTCAGTACAGACACCGAAGTCTGGCTTACTTCAGTTCTAACCTCACGGTTAACAACCCTGCCACTTGCTTCGCTTCCGGGCACGACCCCAGCGCGTCAGGGACTTACACCCTTTGGGACATTCTTTTTAAAGAACTATATTTACCATTCAAGGCACACACATTGTATAAAAATAATAGCGGTTTTAGTGTTAAATTCAAAGGCTATATCTTTGAACAAAGTTTAGTGCTAAATTGAAAGGTAATTACCTTGAATTCCGCTACTATTCTTATACTAATCGTTGTACCCCATTCTAAACTCAGTAAACAAATTAATTGGAGAATATAATTTAAGTGTTTGCTTATATACGAAATAACTGTAATATTTTATTATGGAGAATAATTCGTGTATAAGACAACGAGCAGATATTAAACAAATAAATCGTTGCAAAGACACAGTTTCTGATTTGGATGAATCCTTTGACTATTTAGCAAAAGGACTTTCCTTAGTTGGAAACAGTGTAAGACTTAAAATATTGTACCTACTATTTGAAGAAGAAAAACTTTGTGTTTGTGATTTAAGTGATATTCTCGGAATGAACATTTCCGCCATTTCTCAGCACTTACGAAAAATGAAAGACAGAAATCTATTAGTAAATGATAGAGAGGCTCAAACCATTTTTACTCATTGACGGCAGAATATTCAACATTACTTAATCCGTTTTTTAAGATTCTCGACAAGGACAAAATATTGGAAACCGTATGAAAAATGAAAACAATTTAATCGGAGCAGGTTTGCTAACAGCAATTACTGCGTCTTTATGCTGCATAACTCCAGTTTTGGCTCTTATCGCAGGAACAAGCGGAATTGCTTCTACCTTTTCTTGGATAGAACCATTGAGACCATATTTAATTGGACTGACATTTTTGGTGCTTGGATTTGCTTGGTATCAAAAACTAAAACCGAAAAAAGAGATTGACTGTGACTGTGAAACTGAAGAAAAACCAAAATTTATTCAATCAAAAGAGTTTTTGGGAATTGTAACTGTATTTGCAATTGTGATGTTAGCGTTTCCATACTATTCAGGAGTGTTCTATCCAAACACAGAAAAGCAAATAATCGTAGTTGATAAATCAAATGTTGAAAAAACAGAATTTAAAATAGGCGGAATGACTTGTGCTAGTTGCGAAGATCATGTACATCATGAAGTCAATAAATTATCAGGGATAGTGAATATAAAAGCCTCTTACGAAAATGGAAATGCAATCATAGAATTTGATAAAACTAAAACCAATGAGGCTGAAATTGAAAGAGCAATTAACTCAACAGGTTACAAAGTAACCGACAAAAAATAAAACTGATGGAAATTCAATTAAAATCCGAAATTACTTGTCCAAACTGCAGACATAAAAAGGAAGAGACTATGCCCACAGACGCTTGTCAATATTTTTACGAGTGTGAAAACTGCAAGACTGTATTGAAACCACAACAAGGAGACTGCTGTGTTTATTGTAGTTATGGGAACGAGAAATGTCCGCCAATTCAACAGGACAAGAAATGTTGCTGACAGAAAAATAAAGCCCGAACCGCTAACAAAGTGAATAGTGCATAACTTCCTAACGTCAGGAACGATAACATATACAGACGCTAAACAGCTACCTCTTATTTAGGGATTCCTTACAACAAAACCGACGTTTATTTTACTTTTGTATGTCTTTTTCAAAATAACTACATATTTATATTAATCAGAATAGTAATTAATATATAAGAAAGAGGATAGAATTAAGTAACAAAACGGCAGCATTCAAATAGAACGATACTACGTTGTGCTCATACAGCGCTTAGTATTGGTTAGCAACCGTTTGTAAGGGATGTTAAACACATACAGAAACGCCCACCCCCGTTGTATGGGAGGTGGGCGTTTCTATTGAGGAAGGGTAAAAAGGGAAATTAATGCGTTTAGTTATTTGTTCTTCTCAATCTTTTCTTGAAGCGCAATACTTATTTGTAGTGCAAAAGTAACACCCTACTTCTTTTTTAGCTTTTAAATAAATTAAGGATAGGCTATATCCTTGTTCAATTTTATCTTTGTCAACGCATTAAATACATTTTACCAAACTCGTTTTTAAAGTACTTACTGGCTTCGGTTTGTTGCTTTTCTATGGCCTGCCCATTGATAGATGTAACTACTCTGTATAGATAAACACCATTAGCCAATTGGTCGCCATATTCATCCTTTCCGTTCCAAGCATACTGCGAAATGTTACGTCCTATGGTAATAGGCCCTAGTTCATCTTGGGTTATTTCTTTTACTACTTTTCCTTTAATATTCATGATTTGAATTTTAAAATAGGTAGGTATTTCCGAACCTGTTAAGGTAAATACAAAGCGAGTAGAAGATGTAAATGGGTTCGGATAATTCATCACATCAGTGATGGTAGATTTATTAACCACTTCAAAGTTTATTTTATAATCAATCATACCCGACTGATTGCTGGATCTATCGGTGGCCTGAACAGTTAACTGGTAATTGCCATCTTCCAGCAAGGTTGGTGTGTAATTAATAATACAACTGTTATTTGGTAGCACTGCTGGTGTAAAGGTCATTATTTCGTTAAAATATACGCGATGTGAGAACGTTTCAGAAGGCGACTGAATAAACACTTTAAAATCGGCTGTATCGTTTAGCGCCAAGTATAAATTTTCATCTTTAAGGGTAATAACAATGGATGGTTTAGCTGAAACAATATCGTTATTCAATATGTGAATACCATCGAAGGTAACGTCTAATAAGGGGTTTAATTCATCCCTTTCAATTATCACGGGCACCTTCATTACATTATTAAAGTGGTATTGCTCTGGCTGGTTATTCGGATGCGTTATCGGGTTAACTTCTGCCCAAATGGCTCTTAAACCGGGATAAGAATTGGTATTTAAAACAAGCGTATCTATCATTACCTGACCTGGGAGCAATGGCGGATTTTTAAGGATTGAGGGAAGTAATGTAATAACTCCATTCACATCTTCTACCCAATAGGTAAACACCAAACTATCATTAAACGGAATATCACTGATGTTTTGAAATGGTATATGCATGGTAATAGCCTCACCAACCTGCAAGGTATCATTGGAAATATAAAAACCCGCTGCTGGGTTAATGGCTCCCTCTGGGGCCGGTTCAAATATTACTTGCCATCTATCCAATTGCGAAGGAGTACTTGTAATAACATCGCTCATTTCGGCTTCCAACCTAATTTTAGGATAAGTGACAGCATCTATAAACGTTGATAGATTTAAAACATCCACTGTGTTACGCGCAAAAGAAGCCAAAACCGCTTCAGATCCGGTACTAGTAATACCTATAATGTTTATTAATACTGAATCATTTGTTGCTGAAGTATCCAAGGTGCGTTGGCGCCAGTGAAAGCTGTCCCAACTCGAAGCAGAACCAATTACAGGACTACTTATTCTTCCTGCAGTCCAATTGGTATTGAAATTTGCGGATAAATCTATAATTACTTTTGATGAATCTCCAACCACTTCAGTAGCCGACCCAATTGGATCTCCCTTTTTACCAAATATTGCAAATGGAACATTTGAAGGAATAGTACGAATTTGTCCACTTCCAATTGACTCAAATGCTTGGAAGAAACTTTCGCCAAAACTTGGAACAGGCATCGTATTCAGACTGCTAGTTATGTTATATGCAAGAACGTAGTGGCCATTTGGTATAACACTAGCATTATTTAAAAAGTCGATTAAATATTGCCGTTGAGTATTATTTCCCGTTAAAAAGTCAAAGGTGTTGCGTTCTCTGGTTCGACATTGGCACTCGCCATAAACGCCATTATTTACTTCTGTGCCAGGGTTAGCCACTGTAGGGCTTTTAAGATTGTTTCCAGTATTAGGGTCAATTACTACTACAGTGATAGAAGGCGACACCCTATTACAATGCCAAGTTTCATATAAAGCCGTATTAATAGAGGATTGTACATCTTGCCATGGTATGGGTGCCACCCTCCATATACCACTATGTACAGCAACAGTTTGCAGGTTATTAAAAAATTTAAACTTCTGTTGTAACCTATTAAATTCTACATACTCGTATTTGTTATTCTTAAACTGAAAAAAGTGGGCTTGCTCCCATCCTCTTTTGGTGGTGATGTATTGAAATGAACTTTCCTTCCATATATAACCCAAAGCATTAATCGAGTCTGGGCTCGTTCGCCAATAATATACCGTACTATCCATAAGGGTAACTGGCGGTTTCCAGGTTACCACTCCCCCTTTTGCATTTATAGTTGTGCTTTTCATAAACGGACTGTCAAAAGTGTCTATCGTATCAAATTGAATAATGTAGTTTTTAGCCCCCTCAAACGCATTAAAAGTGCTTGCCACTAAAGTAATGGTGTCCTTAGGAATTATGGCAAATTCCGCCGGGTATACCGGAGCAATTCCGCCTCCTGATATGGTAAAACTTATATCAGTAGTGCTGTTATTATTTTCGTTCAGTTCTGCTACTTCGTTCAAAGCGTCCAATGTAACCTGGATGGTATTAATACCTAAGCCTTTATCTGAATTTATGGCAAAAGTTAATGTAATGGTATCCTTAAACAAAGGTGCTTTATTCCATTGCAAGTATTCCTCTACTTCTCCATTAGGAAATGTCCTCGTTATAGAGGTAAATATGGAGTCGGCAGATCCTTTACCTAAATTTGTTCTTACAATAGTTACGATTACAGAATCGATATAGGTAGTCATATCAATCGAAACATCGTCATTGGCAATGGTATAATCCGGTTTTTGCTCAGCATTAATCTTAATGGAAGGGTCGCCATGCAGCGTCATTTCAAAACAGGTACCTCTTACCAACTCATTATTTAAGGCTGTTGGTGTAATTGTTTTAATGGTTTGCTGAATGATATGACCAACACTTTTGCCATACGATTTTAACGACAATTGCCTATACCATTCGTCTGCATAAAAATTAAGAGCGGAAGGAATTCCCAAGTTTAGAGAACCCAAGTAACCAACCACGCCTTTACTGGTAAGCGTGTACTCCTCACTTGTACTCGTACCAGTAGTGTGTATATTCCCCACATAACAACCAAGTGCCAACAAAAAAGGATAATGGCCCAGCAATGGGTTAAATGAATTAATGTCGTCAATAGATTGATCAAAACCGCTACCACTGGCATGACCAAAAAAGGTCATTAAGGAAATTCCGTTATCAATTGATGTACGTACTTGCTGTGAAGAGTTAATTTGAATAGGCGCTGAACTCGTTTTTAAAAGCACATCAACACGAGCACCATACAAGCTATCCGTAATGGTATTTTTATAATTCGTTAAATAATACTTTAATAGGTTTTGCTCTTGGTCGCTTTTACCTCCACCAAAATGAAGCACATGCTTTTTCCATTCAGCTGGCGGATTAGTAGCCACGTTTTCATATTCTTTGATTTTATTCAGATAAGTTAAAACATCAGTATCTGTTTTTGCGGCAATTCTACCAGTGGGTATTGCCGGTTCAATCACTGAAGTTCCTACGCCTGCTGTAAGCAATACATCACTTGCCGGGTTGCCAAACGATGGAATTAAACAACGCGAATACCAAGTTGTGCTTGAACGAACAGTAGTTGCATAATAACCCTTACCTAATAACAATAAATTTTGAGGCTTACTTGGATAGTTTTTAATCAAATAATCTGCAAACCCTTTAATACTCAAGGGGCTCCTTCCTATGCCGTATGCAAACTGATCATAAAGTTCATAAATATCAGCCATTACCACATTATGCTGTCCACCATAAATATCATTACTACGATAGTCTTTATAAGCGGTGGCGGAAGCTAATAATGAGCGGTGGTAAACAATTACAAAGGCAGAATCAGTTGCCAAGTTGTTAAAATTGGCAAATGTACCGTTGGTGCCAGCCGGAATTAGCGTGGTTACATTTGATATAAACCCATCAGATGTAATATAGCATGCTTTTTCTTGGCCTGTATTCGCTATTAAGGCTCTCCAAGAAGCACCATTAGGACTTACGCTAACTCTGGTGCCATTGGTTAAATTATATAAGCGAATGGTGCCAGAATTAACAAAGTTGGAAACGTTCAAATAGGACTTAACCTGAGAAACATTATCAGGTAGATACATCATAAAAGAGCTCTTACCTTCCAAATCAAAGGTATGTGGGTACTTAACCCTAATATAAGATAGGGCAGTTCTATTACTCGTATATCCTGTTTCAAATATGCTTGACAATTGAAAGTTGGTTTCGGTTAGGCCTAAATTATTGGGCGATGTGTAAAATGTAAACTTGTTTGCCTCATAGCCTCTAAAAAGTGTGTCCTTCAATGGTATATAAGTACTTGATGCTCCTTTTTTATATTCAAACAAGATGTGGTGGTCAGGTGGCGAGCCCCATTTAGACCTATCCAATGATGCACCTACTATTACGGTTTCAATTAAGGCATTTGGTCCGGAAGTGAATACATAAGGGGTAGCTACTGTTTTTTCTTTACTTTGGTTTAGGTTAATAACACCATCAAAATAACCTTCAGCTGGAGAATATTCAGCAACAGAGCCTCCAGCACTATTTGTTTCGCCAGCATAATAAGTACTATTAAACGCCAATACCTTATCCTGATAAAAATAACTATCGGGCATATAGGAAGCAAAATTATTGTCGGTTTCTAAGGCCATTCTTTCGTTAGAAGTAGAACTGTTCCATGTTAGGAAATACATAGCCGTATCGTTAATTAGGCTATAGTAAGGATCAGGATGAAAGGAGGCGTTGGAATACATTTGAAACTCATACTTTCCTGTGTTTTTTTCTCCATAAAATTCTATAAAATCATTTGTATCAAATGAACCATCTCCTTCACCCTCTACGTATATTTTTTGTTCTACGCCATTGCAAAAAAGTTGTAAGTTTCTTGGGTCGATACTGCTTATTGGAATACCTGCACTATTTAATACCGTTTGACTAATACGATATATTCCATTTTTGGAAACAGGAATTTTATAATACTTCTGGTTATAATTAATCCACTCATTACCCGACGGCTTAGCTATTGCAACAGCACTACACGTTAACGCAAGTAACAGTATGGTAGACTTTTTTATCATTTATCTTCAATGTTATAATTAAATTTAAGCGAAAACACATTAATAGCCATGACATAACTCTTTGAATTAGTATAATGCAGCTTAAATGGTACAATTAAATTTGTTATAAACTATAAGTTTTGTTACTTTATTTGCGAATCATATGAAATTAACACCCAATCAACCGCCAAACTGTTGAAAAGGAAAATAATAGATTGTACATAATAAATTCTATCCAAGTAAACCCATCATGTCATTTCCTGTTTCAATAATTGAGCATTGATAGCACAAATTATGGTACTTAGAGCCATTAACGCAGCTCCAAATGCAGGACTAATCATGAGCCCTGGAATAAACCCTGTTGCTAAAGGCAATGCTACAAGATTATATCCTGTTGCCCAAACTAAGTTCTGAACCATTTTTCTATAGGTAGCTTTACCAAATAAGATCAAGTTAGCTATGTCTTTAGGGTTACTGTCAACCAACACAATATCCGCGGTTTCGGCAGCTACATCTGTTCCTGATCCAATGGCTATTCCAACATCGGATTGAGCTAATGCTGGGGCATCATTTACCCCATCTCCAGTCATGGCCACAAATTCCAGTTGTTTTTGAAGTTCTTTTATTTTATCCTGTTTCTGTTCTGGGAGAACTTCTGCCATAAAATCATTCAACCCTAACTCCGTTGCTACGGATTCAGCGACGCGGTGATTATCTCCTGTTAACAAAAAACATTTTATTCCACTGTTCTGAAGTGTTTTTATTGCTTCATAAGAACTGTCTCTTATTTGGTCTGTAAATGTGATATAACCAATTAATTTGCCATCTACTATAGAAAAAATGGTCGTTTCGATGGTAGCATCAATTTTTGGAGCTGAAATGCCCAGTTTGTCTAACAATACATATCCCCCTGCTTGGACTTTCTTTTCTTGAACTATTCCACTAACTCCTATACCAGCATCGTATTTAAAATTAGTTACAGGCGGAATGGTTAAGTTTTCGATTTTCGATTTTCGTATTAAACCCTTTGAAATATGATGTTCAGAGGGACTTTCAACGGCTGTAGCTATTTGTAACAATTGACTTTTATTGAATTTCTCATCAAGACAAACAATTTTAGTTACTTCATGCGACCCTTTTGTTAATGTACCCGTTTTATCGAACACTATCGTGGTTATTTTTCTAGCATTTTCAAATGCCGTTCTATTCCGTATAAGTAATCCATTTTTTGCAGAAATACTTGTTGAAATTGAAGCGACAAGAGGAACTGCAAGACCAAGAGCATGAGGACAACATATAACCATCACTGTCACCATTCTTTCCAACGCGAACGACAATTCTTTTCCCATTGCCAACCATGTAAAGAATGTGCCAAAACCAATCACCAAAGCAATCACCGTTAACCATTTGGCAGCCACATCAGCTAACCTCTGAGTTTTGGATTTTTGCTTTTGTGCAGATTGCACCATATTGATGACTTTGGACAAGTAGGTATCCTCACCAATACCTTTTACTTTCACTTTGATGGCTCCGCTTCCATTAATGGCTCCGCCTATAACCATTTCATCTGCCGACTTTCTAATAGGGTTGCTTTCTCCAGTAAGCATACTTTCATTCAAGTCGCTTTCACCTTCCAATATCTTTCCATCTGCAGGTACTTTTTCTCCTGGTTTTATTAGAATTATATCATTTGTTCTTAATTCGTTAATTTTTACTTTCATGGTGTGATCGCCATGCACCAGATTCGCTTCTTGAGGCATCAAGGCTGCAAGAGCCTCCAAAGCTTTACTCGCTCCTAGCACAGAACGCATTTCGAGCCAATGGCCTATAAGCATAACATCTATAAGCGTGACTAATTCCCAAAAAAATGTTTTACCTAAAAACCCAAATATTACCGAAACACTGTAAAAATATGCTGCAGAAATTGCGATGGCAATTAATGTCATCATTCCAGGAGCCTGCTTTTTCAATTCCTCATACAATCCCTTTATAAATGGCCATCCACCATAGAAAAATACAACACTTGATAATGTAAACAAAATGTAATTATCTCCTACAAAACCCCAATGCAAACCAGTCCACCCCTGAATCATAGGAGACAAGAGTAATATGGGTATAGTAAGAATTATAGAAACCAAAAACCGTCTTTTAAAATCCAAGATCATCATTTTATGATGGTCGTGGTGTGCATTATCATGTGGCGAGTTAGCCCCATGATACTTCGCCGTATGGATTGAATTCTCGTTGTGTTGATGTTCCATAACTTAATTTTTTACGTCCAATGTTCATTGTACCCTTGTGCCAACAGACCGGAAATGTCAATTTTGTTGCTTTTATGGGCGATAGTGTTGCACGTTATGATGTCTGATGCACCTGCACTCAATAAATCCTGATAAGCGCTTTCAGCAAATACGGCGTGTACCCCAATACACAAGGGAGCTTTCATCCCTGCTCTTTTCAAATGTCCGACTGTTTCAATCATGGTTCTGGCAGTAGAAATAATATCATCTACTAAAACAGGGGTATGGTTTTTAAATGCTTCAACTTCCGGAACAGACACTTCTACATCTTTATCACCATGCCTTACTTTTTTCAGCACCATAAATGGTGCTTTTGCAACTTTTGCTACTTCCGAAACCCATTGTTCACTTTCGCTGTCCGGACCGACCAATATTGGGTTATCTATATTCTCTTTTATCCATGCGGATATTTGATTGGCTGCATGGACTACATTTGAAGGGATACCATACACTTCGGACAAGGAGCTTCTCCTATGCAGGTGAGGATCAACAGTTACCAGAGTCTCAGCAAATTGAGAGATGAGTGTTCCAAAATAGTTAGAAGTGATCCCTTCTCCTGGATGAAAGCGTTTGTCTTGCCGCATATAAGCCAAATATGGGGCTATCAGGCAAGTGCAATCTGCTCCCAAATCAATTGCTGTTTTGGAAAGGAAGTACAAGGGTAGGAGTTTATTGTCTGGCTGATGCAGTGTGCAAACCAGCACCACTCGTTTGCCTTTTACATCTGATTTGATCTGAACGTATGTTTCACCATCGGGAAATTGCCGGATAGTCGCTTCGCCCTTTTCCGCTTGAAACTGGAGTGCCAGTTTTGCAGTTAGTTCTTCATTTCCGGGTAATGCAAAAAGTATCGTTTTCATTTTCTTCAATTTTAGTGTATTGTCAAAATATCTTTTTGAGAATGATGATATTCCAAGGCATATTCCAGCTCCCCTTTTGATTGGGCGTGAATAACGTAGAGGGTTTCTCCTTTTTCCACTTTTGTGCCGATAGGTGTTAAGAAATCCACTCCTGATGTTTTATCGTCTGGTGCGCCTGCTAACTTGGCTATTTTGGCAAACCTTCGGTTATCAATTTTGAAGACTGTACCAGATCGTTCAGCCTTTATTTCATATCTGTACTTACCCAATTCAGGTTCCTTTAAACCTCCCTGTGCCATACAAATGGCTTCAAATTTCTCATAGGCTTTTCCTGATTCCAGTAAATCTCTTGCTTTGTCGTTTCCGTATCCTACGTCCACTTTTCCGGACAGCTCCAGTAGTTCTCCAGCTAATAGTAAAGCCCTTTCTTTAAGGTCGGTCGGAGCATTGTGGTCATTTCTCAAAACAGCTAAAACATCCCTTGCTTCCAATGCAGGGCCAATGCCTCTGCCTACCGGTTGTGAACCATCGGTGATGATTATTTTCAGCTTTAGTCCGATGGCGTGGGCTACCTTTTCCATTTCCACCTTCAGTTCATTGGCCGCCTCAATGCTTCGTAATTTTGCAGTTTCTCCTACGGGTATATCAATAATGGTATGATTTGAACCGGCTGCTATTTTCTTGGAAAGTACAGAAGCTATAAGCTGACCTTCACTATCAATATCCAGTGCCTTTTCTACCTTGATAAGTATATCATCGGCTGGGCTTAATTTAGCTGTACCACCCCATACGATGCATCCTCCTTCTTTATCCACCACTTTTCTAATTTGTTCCATTGTCAGGTTCACCGGTGTCAGTACTTCCATTGTATCGGCTGTTCCCGCAGGAGAGGTGATGGCACGGGATGATGTTTTGGGCATAGTTAGTCCGAAAGCTGTTACTATCGACACTATGATTGGTGTTGTACGATTACCCGGTATTCCACCTATACAGTGCTTATCAACTACTAAATCACTGTGCCATTGAATGCGTTCTCCCGAAGCGATCATTGCTCTGGTAAGCGAAATGATTTCTTCCGTTTTCAGGTGGTTGCCAGCACAGGCAGTGATGAATGCTGAAAGGTGAACGTTAGAGTAATTCCCTGAAACTATATCCTGTATAATTTCATTAAGCTCAGTTGTAGAAAGTTCGTTTCCATATATTTTGGATCTAACATAGCTCAAAGAGTTTAAAGGATTCAGGTGTGACACGGTAATGGTTTCGCCTTCTTTTATTCCAACAGCTTGAATCGCACTTTCAGACAGGCTGATTTCTCCGTGTTTTAACAATTCCGTGCGAATGACATTCAAACTTGCTATGATGGATTTCTTTCCATTCATAATACGAATACGGGTCAGGGCTTCAAAACCCTCCGAAGCGCATACATGGCAATCTTCTCGCATATAGGCAAAATGTTCGTGTTGGGTATGAATACCCAGGCGTTTAAAAGTTAATTTGTTTGAGCTATGTGTCATATTCCGTATTTATTTAAAATTTTATTGCCTTTATCGGTAAAACATAGCCAGCCCACGAATATTCCACCTAATGTGGCCATGACAATTCCGTTCCAGATAAACGAGTTAGGGGTGTTATGCCCTCCAAAAAAGTCAAAATGCATATCCAGATTAAAACATAGAAAATTGCAAAATAGCCCCAGCAGTACAAAAGAAATAAAGGCTGTTGCGATAATGGCAGGCAACCCATTCAATTTACCTACTACCAGAAAATCTATGAATACACCGGCTGCTGCTCCCATTCCAATTCCACAGAAAACAATTGTCCATAGAAATTTATGGAGCAAACTCCCTTCGGGGTATAAGATTACGCCCCATATTAGCAAAATAGCTGCTTCGCCTAATACGGAGAATATTATCGCCAACTTCAAGGGCGTAAGTAGTCATTCACGGTTACATTATATTTAGTGTTCATGTTTTTAAATTTTAATATCGTCTATGCTAAATAATTTAGGTATTACGCATTTCCAATTATAAGTGCTTTGTATTTTCTCACGAAACATCGTAGCAGCCGCATCCTCTCCATGTACAATGAATACTTTTTCAGGAGTATTTTGAATATTGTCCATCCAGTCCAATAGTTCCGCCTGATCCGCATGTGCTGAAAGCACCTGTAGATTAACAATCTCTGCATTAACCGGGTACAACTTCCCATATATCTTCAGTTCCGTCGCTCCTTCAAGAAGTTTTCGCCCTCTTGACCCTTTTGCCTGGAAACCTGCCAACAAGATGGTAGTTGACGGATCTTGAAGGTAATACTGCAAGTAGTTTAACACCCTGCCACCACTTACCATTCCACTACCTGCAATGACTATTTTAGGTTTATTGTTATTAATTACTTCCCAGGTTTCCTTGTAGCTCATGGTTCTTTTAAATGTATTGCACATTTTAGTGCAATCTTCAATTGGTAATTTGTGCCAGTTGCTGTTACGATGGAATATGTTCAATACATTGGTTCCCATTGGGCTATCCATAATAACAGGGATATCTGGTATAAGACCTTTTTCCTGCAATTTCCAAAGGAGATACATCAATAGTTGTGTCCGTTCTACAGCAAAGCTGGGAATAATCAGCGTTCCTTCTTTTGTAAGGGTATGCAATACAACTTCTTTCAATCTTTCTTCAATATCTTCTTTTACATGCAGTCGGTCTCCATAAGTACTTTCTATAAAAAGAATGTCGGCTTGCTCTGGATTTTTGGGAGGTCGCATCAGTAAATCTTCTTTTCGACCAACATCACCCGAGAAAACCAATCGTTTGTCATGAATATCCAATTCTATATAGGTTGACCCTATGATATGACCGTTGTATTGAAATCTTGTTTTAATGCCAGGAAAGAGTACTATCCATTCTCCTTCGGTAATAGGTTGAAAATGGTCGAGAGTTTGTTCCACATCTTTTAAAGTATAAAGCGGCAAAGCAGGTTTGTGCTTGGAGAACCCTTCTATATTTGCCTTTTCCGCTTCTTCTTCCTGAATTTTGGCACTGTCTTTAAGAATTACTTCTGCTATATCCAAGGTTGGTCGAGTACCTTTAATAATCCCGTTGAAGCCCATTTTTACCAGTCTTGGTAAAAAGCCGATATGGTCCAGATGACCATGCGTCACCAGTACAGCATCAATGTCTTCAGCATTAACTGGAAAGTATTCCCAATTTAACAAACGAAGATTTTTTTCTCCCTGAAACAATCCGCAATCAATCAATATCTTATATGTACCTGTTTCAATAAGATATTTTGAACCCGTAACTGTTCCTGCCGCTCCCAAAAAGTGAACCTTAATATTTTCTTCTTTATTCATTTAATTTGTATTGGTTGAAAACTGCGAGCAAAGCTCTTCACATTCTTTCATGGCTTTAGCCAATCGAGTACCTCGTACTCCGATGCTTTCAAATAGACGTTGGTTGTGGTGTAACATTTTACACAACACAATGTTTTTATTTAGTAACTGCTGCTTTTCAACTTTGCTTAGAGTGGTTAGGCACGTAACCGGGTGCAATCCAGATATATCAATTCTTTCTTTCAGGCCTCTCTTTTTCGGGTAGTCCCACCCAATAAGTATTAAACCGGCGCAATTTCCGTATTTAATCGCATCACTGGTAAAACGTGTATTGTTAAAAATCCAGCCCTGATGAAATTTGGTGTCGTGTCCTGGTTGTTTCTTCCATTGCTGCTCAACATCCTTAAATCTTGATTGGATATAGAGAGGTACTTTTACATCGCAGTATCGATCTTGATGACTGTGGAATTTACACTCTATCATAAAGTGCTTATTATCCTTTTCCGCCACCACATCTACTTCATGCATAACACAACTTCCTTTTACCATAACTCCCACTTTGACCTCAAATCCTTGGTGCTTCAGTATTTCACCAACAAATTTTTCAAACGGATATCCGGTTGGGCCAAGTTCCATAATGGCCTTCTTCAGCTTGTACCGAGCTGCGGTAGGGCGGGAACTTTTGCGTAATAGCGTAAAGGCTGTTTTATAAATTTCTTTTGTAGAGATCCCATCGTATAAGGATGCCACTACTTCTCCAAGGATCTGTTTAATGACCAAATCACCTGCTCCCGAGCGTTCTAATGAACGTCTGAGTTTAGATTGGTCAAATTCGGCTTTTTCACCAGTCATTTTCACGATGGCTATTCCTTTGTGTCCCATTATTTGTTTAGTTTTTGTTTATTCACTATATGCTGTTTTAGCAGTGGTTTCAAGCTGCTCAGATAATCGGAAAAGTTTTTTGTATTTACTTTAGGGTGATCGAAACACGTAAAGGTGATGGAATTTTCATCCAGGTATTGATACAATTCGGGATATTCCAACTCATTCATTAATGTCAGGTTGTTAATTTCATTACTGAGTTCCTGCAAACGCTTCATATCTAATTGGTGTTTTACACAGTTGTACTTATCAGAAAACTGGCAGCAAAAGCAAGAATCGCATACAGCTCAGGGAAAACAGCAAGTATCATCGTTTTTCCGAACACATCATTTCCTGAAGCTATCGCTGCAATACCATTGGCGCAGATTTGTCCTTGTTTGTATGCGGAGAAAGGTGCCACCAATCCAAGAATCAGTCCTGACGCTAAAAAGCAAAGTGCCTGCACCGTTGTTATATCGGGTGTGAGCACTCCTTTAGAATAGAAAATAAAGAAGGCAGCAAAGCCATAAAGTCCTTGTGTTCCAGACAAAGCACTCAGCAACATGTAATTGCCGAAGGCATCATCTCTTTTCTTTAATGCACCAACAGTGGCATTGGCACCAATTGAAACACCAATTGCGCTTCCTATACCTGGAAGTATTACCATTAATGCTAATCCGATGTAAGCAGTCCATAGATCTATCATAATTTTTAATTTTTAATTTTTAAGGTTATTAATTGAAAATGGTTTATATTCCTTTCCTCCGCCTTCAAATCCAGCATTCTTGTAAAACTCCACAAAGGTTAATCGCAGCGGATGTACGAAAGCACCAAGAGAAGCAATAGCAAGGTTTAGGCCATGGCCGATTATCATAAATAATGCGAACAACAGCCATCCGATGTATGACACATTGAGAAATTCTAATGCAATGCTATTGACAACCAGTCCGAGTATGCTGCTGGACACTCCAAGCGCGAACAACCGGATATATGAAAGTACATCACCAAACAACCCTGTAATTCCATAAAGGCTCCAAATTCCTTTACCAAGCCCTTTAAAAATGCCCATTTCTGGGGCAGCAAACAGCACAATTAGCGCTACTCCACCGTAAATGGCGTTTTCGGAAATAGTTGGTACAACCTCGAATAATACGGAATCAAGAATCCCAAGGATTACAACTATCCAGCCGATTGGTGACAATCCATATATAAATCCCTTTCTGTGTATTAGTTGGAAGGCTTGTAATGCCAGCCCGAAAAGAATCTGAATTATTCCAATGGCGAGAGCTAAATTGAATAGTTGTTGCTGATTCAGGAAAAGCGAATGGTATTTGCCCAAGTCAAGTCCATCATGGTTTACACCCAAAAAGGTTCCTGTTGCAGTACCCACAATGATTGCAGCAAGCCCAAAGAGCTGAGCAAGAGAAAATAAAGGCGTGTATTCCTGATATTTCTTAACTTTCTTAAGTACAGTAGCACTGAGTAATATGATGAGGCCATAGATTGCGTCTCCGAGGCAAAATCCAAAAAACAGGAGAAAGAATGGAGCAAAAAATGGTGTTAGGTCTGCATCCCGGTAGGATGGCAATGAAAACAGTTTAGTTATTGGCTCGAATAAAGCTGGAATCTTGCTATTATTTAACAATACAGGTGGTGTTTCTTCTGAGGTGGCTTCCTTTTTTAGACAATGAACATCATGATGTTTTAGGAGTTTTTCAAGCTCATTTGCTTTGTATTCCGGTACGTAGCCTTCAAGAATTAGCAATCTGCCTTCACAAGTGTCATCGGTATTCAATTCTACTGTTTTAACCAGTAATTGATCTGCTAACTCCTGCTTTTTCTTTATCAATAAAGGTAGTGTTAGGTTTGAGATTGAATAAAGTTGAGTTTCTAATTCCGTTAACTTTTCATTTAATTCTGTTTGTTGAAATAACAACTCGTCCAAAGTATACTTCAACGACTTAATTTCCTCAGCATCAATATCTATAATTTCGCTTGGTTGGGCCTTTACAAGGAAGTAAATCATATCAGCATCTTGGTTAACTATATGAAGTTTATACTTTCTTTTCCAAGTCGGATTAAAATGATCTGCATGGCAAATGAAGCAATGGGGGAGGTCGCCCTCTTCATTTAGTTTATCCAATAATTCTCTTGTCAATTTAGCCCAAGGGGGGGCGGTTTTGATCTCTTTTTTCAACAATGATTCTTGCAACCGGAGTTCTTCTAACTGATGACGTATGTTGTCAATATGTTCAAGAGCTGCAGAAGCATTATTTGTAGCTACATTCAATGGAGGTAGCTTCTTTCTTTCTTTTTTAGGTAACTCTATTAAGAATTCGATAGTTTCTTCGATATCTGAAATCTTTTGCTGAATCTCATTTACACTTATATCCTGTCCCCGATATTTTTCATTGACATGAAAAACACCAAGCTTTCCCAGTCCTTCCAATAGCTCATCATATCCCCTATGATAGATCAGCAGCGTATATTTAATCATTGGAATAATCATGGATGCAAATTCATTTTCTTATTTTTCAGTATTTTCTGAGCAGCTTTGGCAAGAGCTTCCTGATCTTCCAGAAAACGTTTAATTTTTGCAACAGCCTCCTTATAGCCCGGTATTTGAACTTTCTCATACAGATTGACTTTCTGCGTGGTCTTTTTGCGTGCCTGATCCAATAGGTTGGCCTTATGTAAATAGAACTCCTGCTCAACACACAGAAAAGCTAATTTTTTCAGGATTTGCAAACCATCCAAATACCAATAACGATTATGAAACATACTTGTCTCTTTTACATCAAACCTTATTTCCTTCAATACAGGCGTTTTTACTCCTGCAATGTTTTTCACACCCATTTCCACATCAGCTATTGTTAGCATATCAGGATCAAATTCACTCCATAAAGCTGCCATGTAGTCCACCGCATCAAGCGCATCATTTATTTGCTCCTGCAATTCCGACACCTTTTTACGGGCTTGTCTTACCTCCAAGCGCAATGCAGATTCTTTGTGTTTAATAACAGGTAAAGCCGTTTTCCTGATCCGAAGTTGCTTTGTCAGATCATGAAATTCCGTCTTGTTATATTGAAACCTGATTGCCATTTATTGCTCTATTTCTTTGTTCCTGAATGAGGTGTTTACCTGACCTATATTTGTATTGGGTGTTTCTGGTTCAACCTGACCTGCACTTTCAGTTGGTTTTTCTACCCAGTATTGTTCGATCAATTGTTGCTTTATACCAACTTCCTCTTTATGGAAATAATGTGAAAATAAATTCCAGGCGGTATCCAGCATTAAATCCACATGAATGTTAACATCCACCGCAAGGAGCGTCTTAGCATATTCTCTTGCGAAGGCAAGTGTACGCTCGTCGTAATCAGTAAGGTCAAAACCATTTTCCTGTTTGGTTCGGGCATTTACGGCATCGGCATATAAGCGGACTGCAGCATTCATCACCTGTGAATGATCTGCACGTGTTTGTTTGCCAATTATCAGTTGCTTCAAGCGTGATAAACTTCTGAACGGGTCAACAATTACTTTTCCGATTTCCGTATCTCGTCTGAGAAAGAGTTGTCCTTCTGTGATATACCCCGTATTATCAGGTATGGAATGAGTAATATCTCCTCCTGAAAGGGTCGTTACAGCTAAAATTGTAATCGAGCCTCCATCAGGAAACTGTGCAGATTTTTCATAAATTTTTGCCAGGTCACTATATAGGGAACCAGGCATACTATCTTTCGAAGGTATTTGATCCATACGGTTTGATACAATACTGAGGGCATCACAGTATAGCGCCATGTCAGTCAGAAGCACCAATACCTTTTCATTTTTTTCCACAGCGAAATATTCTGCCGCAGCGAGTGTCATGTCTGGAATAAGCAGGCGTTCTACTGGTGGGTTTTCCATAGTGTTAACAAAACAAACAATGCGATCAAGTGCTCCGGCATTATCGAACACATTTTTAAAATACAGGTAATCATCATTGGTTAACCCCATTCCTCCAAGAATAATTCTATCCGCCTTAGCTCGTAAGGCTACCATAGCCATCACTTGATTGTATGGTTGGTCGGGGTCGGCAAAAAATGGAATTTTCTGACCTGTCACCAGCGAATTGTTCATATCAATGCCGGCTATTCCTGTCGCAATAAATTCAGAAGGTTGCTTCCGTCTTACGGGGTTTACAGAGGGGCCTCCAATTTCAACTTCCACACCATTGGGTTTGTGTTTTTCATCAATAGGTTCTCCATAAGCGTTGAAAAAACGGCCTGCCAGTTCGGGACCAACTTTTAATGAAGGTGCCTTCCCGAAGAACAACACTTCGGCATTCTTTGGAATGCCTTCTGTTCCCTCGAAAACCTGAAGCGTAATTTCATTACCCATGATTTTGACTACCTGTGCGTATTTGCCATCAATCAAAGCCATTTCTTCGTTCCCAACACCAGTGGCAGACAGGGTGCATGTTGCCTTAGTTATATTGGTAATGCTGGTATATATCTGTCTCTTATACACATCTCCGAGCCCACGAGACCCGGAATAA
>CAXHCC010000015.1:0-24969 GCA_964014945.1 uncultured bacterium
AGGCTGAAACGGTTGGGCCCACGCCTTCCGAAAAGACTCAACCCTTGAGTAACGGGGAGGTGATTAGCGGTTTGAAGGAAGCGCTAAATATTGGCGTTAAGAATGCAGCAGGAATGGCATCGAAAGAGGATGGGTTTTACAGAAACAAACTCCTGTTCATTCCATTTCCACAAGAAGCAATTAATGTAAAGGAAAAGGTAGATGCACTGGGTTTTCAAGCTCAAACGGATAAGTTTGTGATGACCTTAAACAGAGCAGCGGAGGAGGCAACAAAAAGTGCCATCCCAATTTTTGTTGATGCCATTACAAATATGACCATTTCCGATGGTTTTAACATATTAAAAGGAAATGATAGTGCGGCTACTGAATATTTGCAACAAAACACCACATTAGCATTAACACAATCGTTTACACCTGTCGTTCAAAGTGCTATCGATAAAGTAGAGCTTACCAAGTATTGGAATCCAATTATCGATAAATACAATAAAATACCCTTTGTTGAGAAGCAGAATCCTGACTTAACTGCTTATGTTACGCAACGAGCCATTACAGGATTGTTTAAGCTGGTACAAGCAGAAGAGGCAAAGATCAGAAAGGACCCAGTGGCACGTGTAACAGATTTATTGCAACGCGTATTTGGTAGTCTGGATTAAAAGAATGTTGCGTAAATTATATCTCCAACCGATACAAGTAAAAACTTTAGTTTTTTCGAATTATTCCCTATATTTGTGCGTATAAGAGAGGATCCTTGATGAGATGGGATTCTCTTTTTGATTTTATTAATTAAAGTAAAAAGGGAAAAAATGTCGAATGTATCTTATTATACAGAAGAGGGATTAAAAAAGTTGAAGGATGAATTGCATCATTTGAAAACTCACGAGCGTAGCTATATATCTAAACAAATTGCTGAAGCGAGAGATAAAGGTGATTTATCGGAGAATGCTGAGTACGATGCGGCTAAAGAAGCACAAGGCTTGTTAGAGTTAAAGATTTCGCAATTGGAGCAATTGGTCAGTACAGCACGAATAATTGATGAATCTACTTTGGATACTACTAAGGTGCTTATTCATTCCATTGTTAAATTGAAAAACCAGAACAATGGTGCTATAATGGAATACACCTTGGTTGCTGAAACGGAAGCGGATATTAAGGCCAAAAAGATTTCAGTTGATTCTCCTATTGGAAAAGGTTTGTTAGGTAAGAAGGTGGGAGATGTTGCGGAAATAGAAGTGCCTAATGGCAAAATGAAGTTTGAAATTTTAGAGCTTTCTAGATAAATGGCTAGCATTTTTACAAAAATTGTAAATGGTGAATTGCCTTGCCATAAAATTGTAGAAGACGATAACTTCCTGGCTTTTTTAGACGTATTTCCTTTGGTTAAAGGGCATATTTTGGTAATACCTAAAAGAGAAGAGGATTTTATTTTTGATTTAGAAGATGAGGAGCTGAATGGCTTAATGTTATTTGCTAAAAAAGTGGCAAAAGCTCAAAAGAAAGTAATACCATGTAAACGTATAGGTGTAGCTGTAATTGGCTTAGAAGTACCACATACACATGTTCATTTGGTGCCATTAAACACCATGAACGATATTAATTTTACCCAACCCAAAATTAAACTTTCGGAAGAGGAGTTTGCGGAAATAGCTGAAAGTATAAGACAAAACCTTTAGTCTGTCGCGTTTTCATGATTTTCTAGCTCGTTTAGGTTTAAGTGTTTTAGTTTAGGTGCTAATTTTCTGGTTACACCAACTACTATAAATGTCATAATTCCCCCAAAAACAACGGAGGCTTTTAAGCCCCAATATCTTGCCGTTAGCCCTGATTCAAAGGCACCAATTTCATTGGAGCTTCCAATAAAAATACTGTTAATGGCAGATACGCGACCACGCATTTCGTTAGGTGTTGATAGCTGCAATATAGTTTGGCGTAGTACAACACTTACACTGTCAAATGCACCAGTCAACAATAAGCACAGCATGGATAGGTAGTAATTAGTGGAAACCCCAAATACAATGATACTTGCGCCAAACCCTGCAACGGCAATGAGTAAATCACGTCCTGCATTTTTAGCAGGAGGGCGGTAAGCAATGTATATGGCCATGATTATTGCACCAATTGCAGGTGCTGCAGTTAAGTAACCCAATTGTTGGGTGCCAATGTGCAAAACCTTATCAGCAAATGCTGGTAATAGGGCAACTGCACCTCCAAATAAAACCGCAAACATATCTAATGATAATGCCGCTAATATTACTTGTTGTTGCTTTACAAACTTTATCCCAGCAGTTAAGCTTTGCATAATTGTTTCTCCTGCTTTCTTTACAGGAGTTTCCTTTTTTGCAATAAACTGTATTGCCACAATAGCACCTAAAGCAAAAATTAAGTCAACCTTGTAAGCAAGGGTAAAACTATGCATACACAACAAGCCTGCCAACGAAGGGCCAATAACTGCTGCCAAATGCCAACATGAGCTACTCCAAGTTGTAGCGTTGGTATAAATGTTACGTGGCACAATTTGGGTCATAAAAGGCGACATGCTCGCAAACATAAAACCTCTTGTAATACCAATAATACTTACCACTATAAATATAGGAGTAGCGCCATATTGTACTAGTAAAGTGCTGCTAGGTAATGATAAGTACGTTAGGGTAAAAGTAGTAAGGGTGAAAAGACTCATAAAAAGTAGCAGCACATACTTTCTATTAAACGTGTCTGCAACATATCCAGATACAAAGGCAACCAAAATAAATGGTATTGCTTCGTACAAACCAATTAAGCCTAAGTCTAAAACATTTTTTGTTTGCGCATACACTTGCCAACCAATAACCACAGTTTGCATTTGGATAGCAAGCGATAGCAATAATTTAGCAATAATATAAAGTAAGAACTCTTTATGACGTAAGGCAATAAATGGGTCCTTCTTTACAAATGCTTGTTCACTCATAAAATCGTGAATCTGTGAACAGGACTATTTTTTGATGTACTTAAAATCGTGATTGTTCTTAATGGCTTTTACGGAGTTGAATATTAGCTTAATCACATTTTCCACATCTTCGTTATGCACACTCTCCACAGTTGTATGCATGTACCTTAATGGCAATGATATAAGCGCAGAAGGAACTCCACCTAAAGAATAAGCAAAAGCATCGGTATCTGTACCTGTTGCTCTTGATACAGCAGCACGCTGAAATGGTATCTTGTTTTTGGTAGCTGCATCTATTATAACCTTTAATAAGTTGTTCTGAACGGCAGGTCCGTAAGTAACTACAGGCCCTTTACCACAGGTGGTGTCACCACTTTGAATTTTATTCATCATTGGTGCATGGGTGTCGTGGCATACATCTGTAATTATAGCTACATCTGGTTTAATTGTTTGGGTAATCATTTCTGCACCATGCAATCCAACCTCCTCCTGCACAGAGTTAACTACGTATAAACCAAATGGTAATTTGGTTTTCTTTTCTTTTAATAAACGTGCTACTTCTGCAATCATAAACCCACCCATTCTATTGTCAAGGGCTCTTCCTACAAAAAAGCGATCGTTTAATTCCATAAACTCATCTTCATAGGTAATTACACAACCTACATGCACGCCCATTTCTTCCACTTCCTTTTTTGAGGTAGCACCACAATCTAAAAAGATGTTTTTTAATGATGGGGTAGGTTCTTTTTCTCCAATACGTACGTGTATCGCTGGCCAACCAAACACAGCTTTAACAATTCCTTTATCCGTGTGTATGTTTACCCGTTTTGAAGGTGCAATCATATGGTCACTACCTCCATTACGACAAACATATATATAGCCATCATCAGTAATATAGTTAACAAACCATGATATTTCATCGGCATGGGCTTCAATAACCACTTTGTATTTGGCATCTGGGTTTACAACACCAACAGCGGTTCCATAGTTATCTACAAAATAGTCGTCAACATAAGGCTTTATGTAATCTAACCATATTTTTTGCCCTTCTGTTTCAAAGCCTGTAGGCGAGGCATTGTTCAAATAATTCTTTAAAAAGGTTTTGGATTTAGTAGTAAGAATAGATTTAGTTTTTTTTGTGCTTGCCTTTTTTGCCATGATTATGTTTGATTAATGTGTTTGCTTTGTTCTTTAATTCTTTTAAAAAATACAATAAGTATAGTCCAGCTTAAAAATATACAAATTGCAGATGATGAAATCGGTAGGCTAATATTAACATTATTTATATAACTAGCAATAATTGGTGGCAATGCAGTTCCCAATGACTGTATTGATTGGTTGATACCAAGTATTTGTCCTTGTGAATCTTTTCCTGCTTGATTGGATACCAAGGTTGTTAAGTTAGGCAGTGTGAGCCCTTGAAATATGGCAATTAAAGGTACAATGTAATACAAGTATTTTGGGTTATTAGGAACTAAAAGCATGGGCATTACCAGCGCTAATAGTAAACTGGAAACTCTAATTATTTTATAGGGTACAAACATTTTGGATAAGGGGCGCTGAAGTCCTCCTTGGGCTAAAATTATCCAAATGCCAATAAAAGCAAACAAGTCCGCAATTTGGGATACGCCAAAATCAAATTTTCCGATTAAAAAAACTTGAAAAAATTGGGTAAAGAAATTAAAGCCAATTGAATGTAATAGAACGACCAAAAATAAAACCTGCAAATGCTTTAATTCAAACGCTTGCTTAATATTTCTAATGCCCGTTAGCAAGCTTATAGTTGATTGTTTTTTATTTTTTAATGTTTCCGGAAAGGCGAATAAAACAAAGAGCAAATTAATAGTAGAGATAATGGCCGCGAACCAAAAAGGTGTTGCCATGTTAAACCATGAAACAATACTAGGGTCGGCTAACTTGCCACCAATAAAAGGCCCTAAAATAAAACCAATGCCAAAGGCGGCACTCACCATTCCAAAATTACGTGCTTTAGATTCCTGATCACTTGAGTCGGAAATAGCAGAATAGGCAATTGCAATATTGCCTCCCGTAAACCCATCGAGCGCCCTACTTAAAAAAAGTATGAATATGTTTTGACTAATTATGGCATAAGCAAAGAGTACGTAGCCAGCTGCGGTGCCAACTAATGACAATGCCAAAACCTTTTTTCTACCATGCCTGTCAGATAGTGAACCAAGAATGGGCGCTCCAAAAAATTGCGCAATGGGAAAAGATGCAATCAAAAACCCTAACACTATTGTACGGGTATCTAAATCCATACTGCTTGCCAATAAATTATGCTCCGATTGTAGCAATAATGGGGCAATTACAGGTATAACAATACCAACACCTAGCAGGTCGATTAACACAGTAATGAAAATTGTTACCAGTGGTGATTTTTGCGACATATTGCAATATACGGTTAAGCGTTTGAAGTAGTAGATTTTCTTAAAATTATATTACATTTACCTCAAATATTATTTATTATGAACAAACTATTACAACTCACTTTAATCTCGTGCTGTATTGGGTTATCTTTAAACTCAATTGCACAAACTGATACCGTTAAGGCCATTATTTTAGATGCTAAATCTCAAGAAGCAGAAACTTTTTACAATACGGGTATTAAAGAATTTGGAAATAAGAATTATAAAGCTGCTCTTATAGCTTTTAATAGTGCTATTAGAATTAAGGATACGTTTGAGTTGGCCTTCTACAACAGAGGTGCCACTAAATTGGAGCTCGGTGACTATACCGGTGTTGTTGCCGATATGGATAAAGCATTAACCTTTAGCAAAAGTGCTAACTACTATTTTGTACGCGCAAGGGCCAAATATAATTTAGGTGATACGGAAGGAGCAGAAACGGATTATACCAACGCGGTTAGTTTGGATAATACCATGGCAAAGGCGTACTATTATAGAGGCGGAATGAAGTTTGAAGCGAAGAATTATTTTGGTGCGATTGAGGACTATAATTTAGCCATAAAGCATAATAAGGACTATGCCTACGCCTATAACGATAGGGGAAGTGCAAAAAAAATGATGGATGACTTGAAAGGAGCAATTGCAGATTATAACAAAGCATTAACAATTAATTCGTATTTGCCATTTGTTTATTGTAACCTGGCAAGTGTGCAAAGAAGAATGGGTGAGTACAAAAAGGCGATTGCAAATTATACGGAAGCGATTAATTTAAAGAAAGGTTATTATGTAGCATTAAATAATAGGGGGAGTGCTAAATATGATGCAGGTGATTATAAAGGTGCGCTACTAGATTTTACGCGCGCAATTGAAGCCAAGTCAGACTACTTGCTAGCTTTAAACAATAGAGCTGCGGCAAGGTACAAACTAAAAAATTACAAGGGGAGTATTGCTGATTGTAATAAAATAATTGCGCTAAATCCTAAGTATGGATTAGCTTACGTTAATAGAGGAATAGCTAAAGAAAAGCTTTACAATTTGGCTGGAGCCTGCGATGATTGGAAGAAAGCCGTAGAGTTAGGTGAAAAAATTGCGAACAATTATGTTCAAGATTGTGATTAATGATTTAACAACGAAATGTTATGAAGAATATATTATTTATAGGATTAATATTAATTACATCGACAATTGCGGCACAGCAAAATGTTGAGTTTGTAAAGGATAACTTTAAGGATGATAAAGCTGGCTTAAAAGAAGCGGTAAAATATATGGAAGCTGGTGATAATACAAGATTGCAAGGTGAATACTTCTATAGATTTGCATTGAATAATTATTTGAAAGCAAATGATTTCAATCCCAATAATGCTGAATTGAATTACAAGATTGGGGAATCGTATTTATATTCCAATTACAAGCTAAAAGCCATACCTTATCTTGAAAAAGCGCTTAAACTGAATCCTGCTATAGATTCAAAAATTCGCTTGTTGTTGGGCAGGGCCTATCATTTAAACTTGGAGTTTGATAAGGCTATTACTGAATACAATACTTACCTGCGAACACTTTCTGGTGAGGAAGAAATAATTATGGTAGAGAAAAAAATTGATGAGTGTAAGTATGGAAAAGAGTTAGTTAAATCTCCAATCCGTGTGAAAATCCAAAACTTGGGAGGAGAGGTGAATACACCAGAATCTGAGTATAGACCTTTAATAAATGCGGATGAATCTGTGTTATTGTTTACTTCTACGAGAGCTACAGGTCTGAGTGGGGATAAAATAAATCCGGCTAGTGGTGGTTATTTTGAGGATGTATATATGTCCGTTAAAGAAGATGGTAAATGGACGGCTGCCCAAAATATTGGCAAGCCTATAAACTCTGAGGCGAATGATGCCTTGTCTGGCTTTTCTGTAGATGGGCAAAAGTGTATAGTTTATATTGGTAAGCCAGGTGATATGGGCGACCTCTATGAATCTGAGTTGAATGGTAAGATATGGTCTAAACCAGACCATATGAACAAAAATATCAATACGAATAGTAATGAGTCTTCTGCCTGGTATTCACCTGATGGTAGAACAGTGTATTTTGTTTCGAATCGCCCTGGCGGTTATGGGGGCAGGGATATATATAAATCCACTCTAGATGATAAAGATAAATGGGGTGAAGCCGTTAACCTTGGGCCAACTATAAACACGGAGTTTGATGAAAAAGGAGTGTTTTTGCACCCTGATGGAAGAACACTTTATTTTAGTTCGGAAGGACACAACACAATGGGTGGGTTTGATATTTTTAAAGCTGTATTTGATGAAGAATCTAAAGAATGGAGTAAGCCAACTAATTTGGGCTACCCTTTAAATACAGCTGATGATGATGCGTATTTTGTTCTTTCTGGTAGTGGAAAACATGGTTATTATTCATCGTATTCATCGAATGGTTTTGGTGAAATAGATATTTTGATGGTTACTTTTTTAGGCCCAGAAAAAATTATGACATTGGCTAATGAAGACAATTTGTTGGCTAGTAATGCTGCTCCAGTTAAGGAAACATTTATTGCTGAGGCAATAGAAATTGAAGAAGCCCAATTAACGATATTAAAAGGAATTGTGACGGACGCTAAAACAAATGATCCATTAGAAGCTACCATTGAGTTAGTAGATAATGAAAAAAATGTAGTGATAGCCACTTTTAAATCGAATAGCGCGAGCGGAAAATACCTGGTATCCTTACCAGCAGGAAAAAATTACGGTATAGCGGTTAAAAAGGAAAATTATTTGTTTCATTCTGAAAACTTTGATATTCCAGTAACTTCTGCGTTTCAAGAAATAGAAAAGGATGTGGCTTTGAACAGTATTGCAGTAGGGAGCAAAATAGTGTTAAAGAATATTTTCTTTGATTTATCCAAAGCAACGTTGCGACCAGAATCTATAGCAGAATTGGAAAGGCTGAAAAAGTTACTGCAAGATATTCCAACACTAAAAATTGAAATTTCAGGACATACTGATTCACGAGGTTCAGCAGCATCTAACCAAAGTTTGTCAGAACGCAGGGCAAAAGCAGTGGTAGACTATTTGGTGAAAGCGGGTGTTGCTGCCAATAGACTAACCTTTAAAGGCTATGGTGAAGAACAGCCAATAGCTGCGAATGATACGGAAGAGAATATGCAACTTAACAGGCGTACAGAGTTTAAAGTAATGGGTAAGTAATATCAATTGTATGGGGTCGTCTTCTTCTCCTAAATTGGTGTTAACAAATGATGGTTCTCACACACTATATACTAAAAAGTATGATGAGCATTATCATTCCATTCACGGTTCTATTGGTGAAAGCAAGCACGTATTTATTCAAAGTGGATATAGGTGGTATATAAATCGTAATCCATCAGTTGAAGATATTTTGGTGTTTGAGGTGGGACTTGGAACAGGTCTAAATGCATTGCTAACTCTTGTTGAGTCTGCCACACTTAATGTGTCAACCAATTACACTTCCATCGAGGCCTTTCCCATATCCAATGAACTTATTGCCTCACTAAATTTTATAGAGCGGTTGGCTTTATCGGATTATGAAGCGGCATTTAATGCAATACATAAATGCGAGTGGAGTAAATTGAACAAGATTACGCCCACATTTGCTCTTGCAAAACTGCTTTATAAATTAGAAGATATAACGCTTGAACAAAAGTATCATGTAATATATTTTGATGCTTTTGCTCCTGATAAGCAACCAGAAATGTGGCAAGAAGATATTTTTATTGCTATGTATAAAGCGTTATTGAACGGTGGTTGTTTAGTTACTTATTGTGCTAAAGGTGTGGTGAAGAGAAGGTTGAAGGGGGTAGGGTTTAGGATAGAGTCAATTCCTGGCCCTCCAGGAAAGCGAGAAATGACAAGAGCTGTTAAAGATTAGTCTATTGCTTTAAACCACCTGTCGTTTCTGAAAAAACTTGATTCTTCATTTTTGTTGATAGACATCAAGGTCATTTCGGTTTTCCCTACAACGTGGTCTTCAGGAAGAAATCCCCAAAATCTAGAATCTACTGAATTGTGCCTATTGTCTCCCATCATGAAGAAATAATTAAGTTGAAATGTATAATGTGTTTGATATTTTCCATTAATAAACACTGAGTCTCCCACAACTTCAATTTTATTATCCTCGTAAATGCCAATTACTCTTTCATATATTTTTAAAGAATCCATGGATAGTTGAATGGAGTCTCCTGCTTTTGGTACCCTGCAAGGTCCCCAGTAGTCTATGTTCCAATGTAGGCTTTCTTTACCTGGAAATGCAATACTGTTAAAATCTCCCTTTTTATCTGTTAACCGTCTTATGTGTTTCACCGTAGGTTGTGTTTGGAGATTGTCTTTTTGTTTGTTGGTCATGCAAAACCAGTATTTGTTTTTACCGTCTAGTCTTCCTCCTTCTTCAATCCCCATGTTTTGAAGTTTTTTTGTATGCAGACTGTCTCCATTGGTAATTACTTTATAATTAAATTTTAAGTTGCTAGAGGTGTCCACAATGGAGTTTTGAATACTCACTTCACCGTTAACAACGGAAAGGTTGTCTCCTGGTATGCCAACGCATCGCTTTACGTAATAGGTTCGCTGATCTACGGGTGCATCTTCCATGGGATAGTTAAAAACCAGGATGTCATTTCTTTTTACTTTGCTGATGTTTCCAATTCGGTAGTAGGGTAGCTGAATCCAATCTAAATAAGATTTAGAATTTTCTGAGAATGGAATTGTTGAGTGCATAAAAGGAATGGCAAGTAATGTGTTAGGAATTCTTGGACCATAAGCTAATTTGTTAACCACAATATAATCTCCAGAAAGCAATGAGTTAGACATTGACCCGGAAGGAATTGTTAATACATCGAAGAAAAAAGCCTTGAATACTGCAATAACAAAAGCAGCAATGATTACAGCTTTTACCCATTCCTTTATTTGCTTTAATAGGTTCATTCAGGGGGTTAAAACGAGCAATGATTTTTGTTTAAGCTCCACGGTTATTTTCTTTCCGCATTTGATTGGGTCACCATCAATATGAGCAAACTCATCTTCTTGTATTATCGAAATGTGGTTTCCTGTTAATTCTAAATAGTGATTGCTGCGATGAATACGCCTAAGTAATAACAAAGCTGCAAGTCTAAATACATTAAAGGCATTTATTTTTTTCAAAATGGCAACATTTAGTTTGCCATCAGAAATGTTGGCCTGAGGAGATATGTATGCATTGTTACCAAATTGGGAGCCATTGCAAAAACTTACTGAAAAAGCATTTGCGTCATATCGTTTGTTGTTAACGAATAGTTGATAATTCTTTGCCTGGTAAGTAAAGAATTCTTTAAAAATTAATTGGATATATGAACTAATTCCTCTTTTGCCAAAAGTGTCAAACCTATTCGCAATTAATGCATCAAAACCAATCCCAGCAACATTGAAAAACGGGTGACCGTTTAGCGTGGCAGTATCAATCTGTGATTGCTTATATGTATGCATTTGTTGGATTGCTTTTTTTAAATTAATTGGCATTTTCAAATGCCTTGCCAAGCCATTACCTGAACCTGCAGGTATTATTACAAGTGGAGTTGTTGTGTTTATAAGACCCGTAGCTGCTTCATTTACCGAACCATCTCCACCAACAATGGCAACGATGTCAACATCGCTATTAGCAGCACTCTTCGCAATTTTGGTCGCGTCTTTTGGTCCCTGGGTATATTGAATCTTGTAATCAAAAATGTCTTTGTTTAAATACGCTTGTGTAAGCGCTTCAATTTTCTTTTGACGACCAACACCTGATATTGGATTTACAATGAAGCAAACTTTTTTTTTCTTCATGGGTTTTAGTAATGCGTGGTGTTGTTAATTAAATCCCGGTTGTAGGTTTGAATGATGGCTTTTACCTTTTCTTCCATCCGAATACTCAATGTCGTATTTTCGCTATAAAGATCGTGTTGAAGATTGCTATCTAATTTATAGTTGTACAAGCGATTAGGGTTTCCATCATCGTACAACAATGCGTATTCATTCTGTAAATATTGATAAACGCCATTGTTATAACTTAAAGAAAAGCTGTTCATTGTTGTATCAAAGCTGCTGTTTCCAAGCGCATAAAATGTATTGGGGTAATTAAGGTAGTCCAATATGGAAGGCATGATATCAATTTGTTGAGTGACCATATTGGTTCTTCCTCTTAATGAGTTATTTGGATGATAATAAATTATTGGAATGGCTTTATTTCCTACCGAGTTTGCGTAGTAATTGTTGTTGGTTATTCCCGTATGGTCGGCACAAAAAACAAACAGGGTGTTTTTGTACCATGGTTGATTATTAATTGAATTAAAAAATAACCTTAAAGCATAATCAGTGTATGCAATGCTGTTTTTAAGAGGAGAGTTAAATTTGTTGAACTTACCCGCATGTTGTTGGGGTATATTGTAAGGGTGGTGTGAGCTCAATGTAAAAATTGTATTAAAGAAAGGCCTTGTTTGCTTATTCATTTGCAAGGCACAGAATTGCAAAAACTCTTCATCCCATATTCCCCAGTTTCCATCATAATGGCTTTCATTGTTGTATTCAGTACGGCCATAGTAGTGGTCATAACCTGTTACTTGGCAAAATGCATCAAAGCCCATTGTGCCATTGGTTCCGCCATGATAAAAGGAGGATGAATATCCTTTATCTTTTAGAATGTTTGCGATGCTTTGAATTTTGTTGTTACCATATCTAGAGGTGATATATGGTTCTTGCATCCATGTTGGCATGCCTGCTATAATGGAGGCAATTCCAGTCATGGAGGTATTGCCGTTAGCGAATGCATTATTGCAATAAAAACCGTTGTTTATTATAGAGTCAAGAAAAGGGGTACAACTAATTTGACTGCTATCCTTTACTCCGATATACTCTTTCGAAAAGCTTTCTAATACAATTAAAACCACGTTTTGAGGAAAAAAACCACTAGAGTCGTACTGGCGCTTTGTGGTGTAAAGTGCTTGTAATTCGTCAGTATTATTAAAATATGTTTTGGCGTTAATCCCTTTTGTATCTAATGTTTTTAAGATGGTAAAAGTAGAATTAAGAATAATTGGTGATAGGGAAGGAGTTGCGTATTTATGCGCAGTAATTGGACTAATAGGTTTTAATTGTAAACCTCCTCGATAACCAATTACTGCTACCGCAATCCAAAATAAATAGCTTACAAAGTTGATTGGTTTTTCAGAAACTGGAGATTTTTGCCATTGGGAGCCTTCAACTTTCTTATAGCATATTACAATTAATATTAGCAATAGAATCCAAAGGATTGTTAAGTACCAAAAGTCTAATAAGAATGTAGGCAGAAGCTCAAAAAAATCATTACCAATACTACCACTAAAAAAATTAAATACGTCTGATGTGGTTCTTTTTAAGGTGTATTTATAATAAACGACGTCTACAAGATTCGCAGATATTGCAATGCTATTTACAATTACAAATAACCATTTCAAAGCAATATTTACGAGCGGTTGGCTTGCAGAATTTCGCCATGGATATAGGTATAATAGGATAAACAGGCTGTTGGTTAATATGATTACAGATAAGTCGAATCGAAAACCATATACAAATAATAGCGCTAGTGTATTAAAATCGGTACTTGGAAACTGGGACCAATTACCAATAAGAAATATAAAACGACACATAAAATAAAGACCTATCAAAAATGATATGTGTTTGATAAGCTTTGCTAAATGTCCGTTTATCATAACTTGTGTATTGTAAATTGACAAGGGGCAAATTTACTCCAATTTATAATTAGTGTCGCATTATTGATTGTTAATATTTCATTACCTAGATGCTTGAAAGTCCTTTATTTACGTAATGCTTTTCGATGTTATTGAAATGACTAGGTTTAGTTTTTGTATTCCCGATAATTGTTATACATTTGTGTCACTTTTAATTAATTAAAATAACAAATTAAACAAAAACGACTATGAAAAAAGTACTATCATTAGTAGCTGTTGCTGGTCTTTTTACGTTCGCATCTTGCGCAGGTAGCGAAACTGAAGAGGCTCAGGAGCAAAAAGCTGCTGACAACGCACAAACAGATCAAGAAAATTTAGAAGAAGCGGAAGCTGCTGAAGCTGAAATCGCTGCTGCTGAAGCTGACACAGTTGCTACTGCAGAAGAAGTTGCTGCAGATTCTACTGCTGCTGAAGGTGGTGAAGAAGCTGCTGAAGAGGAGCACGCTGAAGAAGAGCACGCTCACTAATAAACTTAGTATAAGTTTTATAAAGAAGAGTACCCTATGGGTACTCTTTTTTTTTGCCATGAAGATGGAAGACGCAGGTTAAGGTGTTAGGCGTTGTTATTTAATTCGCTTAAAGAACACGAATCACACCCTTTTTTAGTTGCAATGCTCATTTTAATTTTAATAGCAACATAAATTATGGCGGAAGCCACAACTGTGTATGTAATATAATCTTGCATAAATTATAAGCTCTCTGAGTTAGATTGTAAATTTACGAATTATAAACCGAAATCATAGTTTAAGGTATGACCAAGAAGGAACGATTTGAATATGTGATTAAGTATTTCAGTAAAAATATGCCGGTTGCCGAAACGGAATTGGATTATAATAATCCTTATCAGTTGTTGGTCGCGGTGATTCTTTCAGCACAGTGTACTGATAAGCGGGTAAATTTGGTAACTCCTAAATTGTTTGAGGCATTTCCAGAACCGGAAGTATTAGCGGTAGCGTCAGTTGAAGAGGTGTTTGGCATAATTAAAAGTATTAGCTACCCCAATAATAAAGCCAAGCATTTGGTTGGTATGGCCAACGTATTATTGGATGAATTTAATGGTGAGGTGCCTTCAAGCATTGTTGATTTACAAAAAATGCCTGGAGTAGGCCGTAAAACTGCAAATGTAATAGCTTCAGTAGTTCACAATAAACCGGCGATGGCAGTAGATACACATGTTTTTAGAGTGTCTGAGCGCATTGGTTTAACCACTAACTCGAAATCGCCATTACAAACTGAGAAGCAATTAGTAAAATACATACCTAAGGATAAAATTGCAATAGCCCATCACTGGTTGATATTGCATGGCAGGTACACGTGTATTGCACGTTCTCCAAAGTGCGATGAATGTGCCTTAACCTCGGTTTGTAAATATTTTATCAAAAATTGCTAAAATATTTAGCAATATCAACAAATGTTGAAAAATAGCCTTGTCAAATGACCTTGGTTAGGATTGAATTACATTAATTTTGGATGTATAATTTTTTACTATGGCAAATCATACAACAAGTTTAAAGGAAGGAGATAAGGCTCCAAATTTTAGTGGAATAGACCAAGACGGCAATACAATAGATTTGGCTGACTTTAAAGGAAAAAAGTTGGTGTTGTACTTTTACCCAAAAGATAATACACCCGGTTGTACCGCAGAATCGTGCAACTTAAGAGACAATTATAGTACCTTTAAAAGCAAGGGGTATGAAATTGTGGGAGTGAGTGCAGATGACGCAACAAAGCATCAAAAATTTATTCAAAAATACGAGTTGCCTTTTCCCTTAATTGCTGATACTGACCTAAAGGTTATTAAGGCGTTTGATGTATGGGGGTTGAAAAAGTTTATGGGTAAGGAGTACGAGGGTATTAATAGAACCACGTTTGTAATTGATGAACACGGCATGCTAGAACAAGTTATTACTAAAGTGAAAACAAAAGAACACGCAGAGCAAATATTATAGTTAAACAATAATTTTTATACAATGGCTAAAGCAACCAAAGAGGTAAAAAACATCAAAGATGCTGTAAACAAAGAAAAACTAAAAGCATTACAGCTAACATTAGACAAGCTTGAAAAAACATATGGTAAAGGTGCCATTATGAAAATGGGAGAAAAGGCTGAAGTTGACAATACTGAGGTTATACCAACTGGATCCTTGTCATTGGATATTGCGTTGGGCATTGGAGGCTTACCAAAAGGAAGGATTATAGAAATTTACGGACCAGAATCATCTGGTAAAACAACTTTAACGTTGCATGCCATTGCAGCAGCACAAAAAGCTGGTGGCATTGCAGCATTTATTGATGCAGAGCATGCATTTGATAGGGTTTATGCGGAGAAAGTTGGTGTTGATACTGAAAACTTATTAATCTCTCAACCAGATAACGGAGAACAAGCATTGGAAATAGCTGAAAACTTAATCCGCTCTGGTGCAATTGATATTATCGTCGTTGATTCTGTTGCTGCACTTACTCCTAAAAGTGAAATTGAAGGTGAGATGGGTGATTCAAAAATGGGGCTGCATGCACGTTTAATGTCACAAGCATTGAGAAAGCTTACTGGTACCATTAATAAAACAGGTTGTTGTTGCATCTTTATAAACCAATTGCGCGAAAAAATTGGTGTAATGTTTGGCAACCCTGAAACAACTACTGGTGGAAATGCCCTTAAATTTTATGCTTCGGTTCGTTTGGATATCAGACGTATAGGTCAGATAAAAGATGGTGAAGACGTAGTTGGAAATAGAACAAGAGTTAAGGTAGTTAAGAATAAAGTTGCTCCTCCATTCCAAAAAGCTGAATTTGATATCATGTATGGTGAAGGTGTTTCTAAGGCTGGCGAGGTAATTGATTTGGCAGTTGAACATGATATTGCAAAGAAAAGTGGTTCGTGGTTCAGTTATGGAGATACTAAGCTTGGCCAGGGGAGAGATGCTGTGAAATCTTTATTATTGGATAATCCAGATTTAATGGATGAACTGGAAATGAAGGTGAGGGCTTCTTTAAGTGGAGAAGAAGCAGAAGAAGTAAATGATAAGGTGGAGGTAGCATAAATAAATAATCGTTATTCATGGTCAAGGGTCGATACGTGCGTGTCGGCCCTTTTTTGTTATTATACAATGCCAAAGCAGCTATTTGTGTAACTTTGAATTTCTTTATGAACATTAATTCGAGCAAAATACCGCTTTCAGAAACTGGAAGATTTTCACCTCTATTTAATAATTACCTTAAGGAGGATAAGGTTTTGGAGCATTTATTTAACCATGCTCCACGAATAGAAAACATTCCTATTTATTTCGATGATGATCGTTTTCAATGTGTTAATCGACAATTGTTAGCATCGATAATAAAACAACAGTATGAGGATACGATAAATTGTACCGTACCTGGAAATGTTGCCGAATTGGAAAGTGCTAATGCCTATACTGTTTGTACAGGGCATCAATTATGCATTTTTACTGGTCCTTTATATTTTATTTACAAAATAGTTTCAACCATAAAACTTGCCAAATGTTTAAAGGATAGATATCCAAATAAAAAATTTGTTCCTATATATTGGATGGCTTCTGAGGATCATGACTTTGATGAAGTTGCAACAGTTAATATGTTCGACAAAACGATTTCATGGGAGAAGGAAGGGAAATCAGGCGCTGTTGGAAGATTAAGTACGGTATCTTTAAAACCTGTTTTGGAACAGGTAAAGGAAATAGTTGGTGAATCAGTTAACGGTATTGAATTGCTATCACTTTTCAAAAGTGCGTATGAAAATAATTCAAATTTGGCCAATGCTACACGCTGTTTGGTTAATGCATTATTTGGGGAGCACGGTTTGTTGGTTATTGATGGTGATAATAAACTTCTAAAAAGAGAATTTATTCCTTTTTTAAAGAGCGACTTACTTACCAATAATAATGTTGCTGATGTAGAGGATACGAATAAGTATTTAATTAATAATAATTTAAAACCTCAAGTTCATCCACGAGAAATTAATACTTTTTATCTCAATGAAAATGTTAGAGAACGAATTGAGTTTAATTCTGAATCAACAAAATTTGTTGTGAAGAATACGACTATATCATTTACAGAAACTGAAATAATCAATGAATTGGATGCTCACCCTGAACGGTTCAGTCCTAATGTAGTATTAAGACCAATGTATCAGCAGTGTATTTTGCCAAATGTAGCGTATGTTGGCGGCCCGGGAGAAATTGCATACTGGTTGCAATTCAAGAAAATGTTTGAGAGCAATAAATTGGTGTATCCAATGCTAGTTCCAAGATCATTTGTGACACTTTTAGGAACATCAGAACTGAAAAAAATGTCGAAGTATGGTATTACAACTAATTCATTGTTTGCTTCGAAAGATGCTCTCTTAACTACTTATTTGGCTAAATCACTCCCTTCGTTAGCCTCAGAAAAGGAGATCGTTCAGAAAGGTTTCTCAAGTATTATTAAGGTAGTTGAAAAGGTTGATGCTTCATTGCGAGCTGCAGCGGAAGGTGAGTTAAAAAAAGCCTTTAATGCCATTGAAAAGCTTGAGTCGAAAATGATTAAAGCTGAGAAAAAGAAGAATGAGGTTGCGGTAGCTCAAATTAATAGGTTAATGCAAAATCTTTTACCAAACAACTCACTTCAAGAACGGCATGAAAACTTTATTCCATACTACTTAAAATATGGAAGTGAGTTTCTAAGGCAACTTATTGAGCTAATTGATCCATTTGAATTTGAAATGCTTATGCTAGAATTAACTAATGAAAGTAATTGACGATAAACAACAAGAGGCATTAGATAGTGGAACTTTACTTCCTATAATGGAAGAGTTCTATACTATACAAGGCGAAGGATTGCAGAGCGGTAAAGCAGCGTATTTTGTTCGTATTGGTGGTTGTGATGTTGGTTGTCATTGGTGTGATGTAAAAGAAAGTTGGGATCCATCAATGCATCCATTAAGTGTTGTTAGCTTAATTGTTAAAAATGCACTTAAATATCCTGCTAGAGTGGTGGTTGTTACAGGGGGAGAGCCTGCGATGTATAACCTGAATTATTTTACTGACAGCTTTGTTGAGAATGGTTTTAAAACTTTTATTGAAACATCAGGCGCATATGCGTTAACAGGAACCTGGTCATGGGTGTGTTTGTCTCCCAAAAAAACAGGTCCGCCAATTCAAGAAAACTATGGATTAGCTGACGAGCTGAAAATTATTGTTCATAACAAAAATGATTTGGCTTGGGCAGAAGAAAACGCCAAACATGTGGGCGACAACTGTAAATTGTATATTCAACCAGAATGGAGCAAAAGGAAGCAGGTAATGCCATTTATGGTGGATTATGTTTTGGAGAATCCGAAATGGAATATATCTTTACAAACGCATAAGTATATGGGTATACCATAATTCATGGCTTAAATTTTGCAGATAATTTCAAATGAAACTTAAATTAATAATTACAATAGTTTTTGCAGCTTCGTTAAGCGCATTTGCTCAGCTCCCTTCTGGGAATTTGACAAGTACAAATAAAAAAGCTATTGATTTATATAAAAGTGCGCTTTTAAGCTATGATCACTTTAATGATAAAAAAGCACTTGAGAATGCAAGGAAAGCAATTGGTAAAGACTCAAGCTTTATTGAACCCTATTTGCTAATAGCCAACGTATATGCTTCTCAGAAACGTATTGATGACGCGATTTTAATGTACAAACGTGCTATTCAAGTAAACCCTCGTTTTTCTAAAACACCTTACTTTGTTTTAGGAACATTGGAGTTTAGTAGGGGTAATTACAAAGATGCTTTGCACCATCTAGAGGAATATTTGCTCTTTTCGAACATAAACCCGAATAACGCGGATGTAGCTCATAAACTTGTAGCAAATTGCAAGTTCGCAATTGAAGCGATAAAAACACCTGTACCATTTAAGCCTGTTAATATGGGGCCAGCAATAAACTCCCCTGTAAATGAGTATTTCCCAGCTGTTACGGCAGATGGTAAAACCTTTTTATATACCAGAAACAATCGAACTAATACTACGCATGCACAAGAAGACTTTTTAATTAGCGAAAAAGGACCTAATGGTAATTGGAAGAAGGCTCGATTAATTGGGAATGGCATAAATACTGAAGGGAATGAAGGTGCTCCAAGTTTATCTGCGGATGGCCAATTGTTAATATTCGCGGCTTGCCAAGAAAATCAAAGTGGCTCTTTTGGCGGTCAGCGAAAAGGTATTGGTAGTTGTGATTTGTTTTATACACAAAAGGTAGGAGATAGATGGACGAAGGTGTATAATTTGGGTCATACGATAAACACCAAAATGTTTGAATCACAACCTTCTTTTTCTGCAGATGGTAAAACCTTGTACTTTGTCAGTAACAGACCTGGGGGAGTTGGTAAAGGTGATATTTATGTTTCAACGCTTGATGAAAAGGGATACTGGACAGAACCGCGCAATATTGGGACGAAGGTTAATACTACTGAAAAGGAAGAGTCGGTTTTTATACACCCCGATGGCAAAACGCTTTATTTTTCATCAAATGGTCATGTTGGAATGGGTGGTTTAGATATTTATGTTACTAGGAAAGGGGAGGATGGTAAATGGTCGACTCCTGTTAATTTAGGCTACCCAATTAATACTTATGGTGATGAGAATAGCTTGTTGGTAGCTGCCAGTGGAGATATAGCCTATTTTGCTAGTTCTAGAAAAGGTGGTTATGGAGGGTTGGATATGTATCATTTTGAATTATATGATGCCGTTAGGCCAGGTAAAATTTCTTATGTAAAGGGGAAGGTTTATAACGCAAATAATAAGGTTCCGCTTAGTGCTCGTTTTGAACTTATTGATCTTAAAACGCAAAAAAGAGCTATTTTGTCTACATCTGATAAGCTAACCGGTGAATTTTTAGTTACACTTCCAGTAGGAACAAGCTATGCTTTAAATGTATCGAAGAAAGGTTATTTATTTTATTCAGAGCATTATTCGTTAAATGAGTTGAAAGATGGTGTTGAGCCATATTTTATGGATGTTCCGTTACAACCAATAGATACTGGGAATGTGGTAGAATTGAAGAATGTTTTCTTTCAAACGGGTAAATTTGATTTAAAACCAACTTCAAAAACGGAGTTAAACAAGTTGGTTGCCTTTTTAAAACTTAACAAAACACTTAAGATTGAATTAAGTGGACATACCGACAATGTGGGTGCAAAGCAAATGAATCAAATACTATCTAAGAATAGGGCGAAAGCGGTCTTTGATTATTTGGTTGCAGGAGGGATAGATCCGCTTCGCTTAACATATAAAGGATATGGTGATAGTAAGCCTAAGGTTAGTAATGATACCGACGCTAAACGTGCCATGAATAGAAGAACGGAATTTAAGGTGGTAGGGTTGTAATGCTATTTAACAAATCAGAGTAGTTCGTCTAATTGTCCCAATCCTTGTCTTAGAATTACTACGTCATCGTTATTACAATCAATAACCGTTGATGCTTCATTGTTCCCATACCCACCGGCAATAACCATATCAACCTTGTTTTTGTAACTGTCGTATATTAAATCAGGATCCGTGGTGTATTCAACAATTTCGTCTTTGTCGTGTATTGATGTGCTCATTATGGGGTTGCCCAGCATTTTTACAATTTCAGTGCAAATATTGTTATCAGGAACCCTTATTCCAACTGTCTTTTTTTTACTGCTAAATAGTTTAGGAACTTTGTTGCTTGCGGGTAATATAAAAGTAAATGCACCGGGTAAGGCCTTTTTCATTAATTTGAAAACAGGAGTGCTTATCGGCTTTGTAAACTCTGATAAGTGGCTCAAATCGGAACAAACAAAAGAGAAGTTGGCATTTTTAGATTTAATGCCCTTTAGTTGACAAATTTTTTCTACCGCTTTAGGCTGGTAAATATCACACCCCAACCCATAAACAGTATCAGTAGGGTAAATGATTATTCCGCCACTTTTAAGACACCCTACTACCTGCTCAATTTCATTTTCATTGGGCTTGCTTGGGTTAATACGAAGAAGCATGTTTATTTTTTCGCGTCGGCTAAAAATTGTGCTAAACCAATATCTGTTAAAGGATGTTTAAGTAAAGCAGTAATCGCATTAAGCGGACATGTTACAACATCGGCACCAATAGTTGCACATTCAATAATATGCATCGGGTGACGTACAGATGCAGCTAAAATTTCAGTATCGAAGTCATAATTATCAAAAATGTCTCTCATTTCCTCAATTAGCTGTAATCCATCTGCAGATACATCGTCTAAACGGCCAATAAATGGAGATACATAAGACGCTCCAGCTTTGGCTGCTAGCAAAGCTTGTCCCGAAGAAAATATAAGTGTGCAATTGGTACGTATACCTTTATCCGAAAAATACTTAATTGCCTTAACTCCTTCCTTGATCATTGGCACTTTTACTACAATTTGTTCATGAAGTTTAGCCAGTCGTTCCCCTTCTTTAATAATTCCATCGTAATCCGTTGCAATTACTTCTGCACTCACATCCCCATCCACAATATTGCAAATATCAACATAGTGTTTTAATATATTTTCTTCCCCTTTAATCCCTTCCTTTGCCATAAGAGAAGGGTTAGTTGTAACACCATCTAAGATGCCTAAATCTTGTGCTTCTTTAATTTGTTCTAAGTTGGCTGTATCTATAAAGAATTTCATGCTGAAAAATATTATTAGGAACGGTTTATGAATAAGTTGCTTACAAAAATATAAAATTAAGCAGCCTAATAAGGGATTGTTGAAATCTCGTAATAAATAAAAAGGGGTAAGCTACTTATATCGCACCGCTACAACCTATTACCTTTGCTTGCTTCCGCACCTGGAGGATTCTAGGGAGCTGGTCGTATAAGACTTACCCCAGCGCAAAAGTATAAATTTTTTCCATTTCCATTTGTAATATTAACGAATATCTGGTTGCCGCACCTCCCGTTATTAGCAAATGTAATGAGTACAACGGGTATTTTATTATATTTGTTTTGATATGGATATTTCAGTTGTAGCGCCATTGTTTAATGAGTCAGAGTCTTTACCTGAACTTTGTGATTGGATCAAAAAAGTAATGGATGCAAATTCTTTCAGCTATGAGCTTATACTAGTTGATGATGGCAGTACAGATGATTCTTGGGCAATTATAGAGAAGTTGTCTGATAGCAATAAAAGTATTCTTGGCATTAAGTTTAGAAGAAACTATGGAAAGTCTGCTGCATTAAATGTTGCATTTGATACCGCTCAAGGTGATGTTGTAATTACAATGGATGCAGATTTGCAAGACTCTCCTGATGAAATTCCAGCATTGTATAAAATGATTATGACCGATGATTATGATTTGGTATCAGGCTGGAAAAAGAAAAGGTATGACCCATTGTCTAAAACAATCCCTACCAAACTTTTTAATTGGGCAACACGAAAAGCAAGTGGAATAAAAAATTTACATGATTTTAATTGTGGATTAAAAGCGTACAATAAAGAGGTTGTAAAGAATATTGAGGTGTATGGTGAAATGCATCGATATATACCAATGATTGCTAAATGGGCAGGTTTTACTAGAATAGAGGAGAAGGTTGTTGAGCACAGAGAAAGAAAGTATGGATATTCTAAATTTGGTATTGAGCGATTTGTGAATGGCTTTTTGGACTTAATGTCAATCTCATTTGTTTCAAAATTTGGGAAACGTCCCATGCATTTTTTCGGTCTATGGGGTACGGTGTTCTTTTTATTAGGTGGGGGAGTTTCTTTCGCATTAATAGTGGAGAAGGTTTATAAGTCTATTTACCTCATTCCTACACGTGATGTAGTTGATATGCCCTTATTTTATTTGGCGTTGATAGCTATGGTAATAGGTACGCAACTATTTTTAGCAGGTTTTTTGGGGGAGTTGATTTCTCGTAATTCTCATGACAGAAACAATTACCAAATAGCTAAGCGAATAAACTGCTAAGTCTGTTTGCTTATCTTGAGTCGTTTCCAAAGATTAATAAATCAAAAAAATACACGGCTTTTTGTGTAGATCTGGAATAGCGTTTTTCCAGTTTCCTATAGCTTTTGTTTTTATAAACTCACTTGGTAGTGTTATGTTACAAGCCACACACAGTTTAGTGTTTTTACTGCAAGTATTAATTATGTCCTCCATTACATGCATATTGCGGTATGGAGTTTCAATAAAAAGTTGAGTTTGTTTTTTCGTTTGAGCTAACTTTTCTAATTCTTTAATTTTACGAATTCGCTCGCCTCGTTCTTTAGGCAGGTACCCGTTAAATGCAAATTGTTGACCATTAAAGCCGGAGGCCATTAGCGCAAGAATTATTGATGAAGGGCCAACCAATGGAATTACTTTAATATCCTGTTGGTGTGCCAAGTTTACAATTACTGCACCGGGGTCTGCCACCCCAGGACATCCAGCATCTGAGATAACTCCTATGTTGCAACCATCCGTGGCAGGCTTTAGGTATTCCGTAACTACGGCACTATCAGTATGTTTGTTTAGAGGGTACAATTGGATTTCTGATATAGGTGTTTCTAGACCTACTTTTTTAAGAAACCTACGCGCTGCCTTTTCATTTTCCACGATGTAGTGTGAGGTTTGGTTAACAACATTTTTAACTTTTTGTGGCAATACGTCAAAGGTTTCACCTCCTTCTCCTAAGGTTGACGGTATTAAGTATAATAGCCCTTTGTTACTCATTGCTGGTTAGTATTGCTAAGTAGTTTTTCAACAATTGCGTTACAGGACTTATTTAAAAGTTGAAAAACATTCTCGAAACCATGTTCTCCACCATAATATGGGTCTGGAACGGAAGCGTTAATGTTGGGTTGAATTTGATTTAAGATATAATCCACTTTATCGATATCATTTTGATTTCTTGCTAACGCAATTACATTTTGATAATTGGATTCATCCATTACGTAAATCATATCAAATACATCAAAGTCTTTTACTTTAAATTGTCTTCCTCGTAATGCTGAAATATCAATATTGTGCATTAAGGCATTTTCCATACTCCTTTTATCTGGCATTTCTCCTACATGAAAATTTGATGTGCCCGCAGAATCGACTTTAACTGAAATTCCGTGTTGTTTACATTTGTCTTTTAAAATACCTTCGGCAAGAGGTGACCTGCAGATATTTCCTAAGCAAACCATTAGTATTGATTTCATAATTCGTTAGATAAAAAAAATAGGAACCAGATTAATTCTGATTCCTATTTTCAATTTGTTTTCTGTAAGATTAGTGAATCGTTATTTTGTTGTTTAACTCTTCAATATAATTTCTAAACCTTTTGTCAGTATCCATAAGGTTGTTTACAGTACGGCAAGCATGTAACACTGTGGCATGATCTTTTCCGCCACAATGTAAACCAATTGTTGCTAACGATGCTTTAGTCATTGCTTTAGAAAAATACATGGCAATTTGTCTTGCTTGTACAACTTCCCTTTTTCTTGTTTTTGATTTTAGCAATTCCAAAGGCATATCAAAGTAATCACAAACAACTTTTTGAATGTAATCAATAGACACTTCACGAGCAGTATTCTTAACAAACTTGTCAATCATTTGCTTCGCTAATTCTAAGGTAATTGACTTTTTATTCATTGATGACTGTGCTAATAATGAAATAAGCGCACCTTCAAGTTCTCTAACATTAGTAGTAATGCTATATGCTAAATACTCTAATACATCCTTTGGCATTTCAATTCCGTCGGCGTAAACTTTCTTCTCAAGTATAGCAATTCTTGTTTCTAATCCTGGTGCTTGCAAGTCGGCAGCTAAGCCCCATTTAAATCTAGATAAAAGTCGTTGTTCAAATCCTTGTAATTCAACCGGAGCTTTGTCAGCAGTTAAAACAATTTGTTTTCCTGTTTGGTGCAGGTG
>CAXHCC010000016.1:0-24498 GCA_964014945.1 uncultured bacterium
ATACACTGTCCTGATATACGCAACCTGCTGAATCTATAATCTCAAAATAATACCCACCTGAACATAATCCCGAACGGGTTTGGCTAGTAATAGTGGTGTCATCCATCCATTTAAACATAAATGGAGGAACACCTTTTACTACTACTATCTCAGCAGAACCATCGCATGTTAAAGAATCGCTTGCGTTACTTGCAGTAGCTCCTCCATCAACATCACATGGGTTAGGACCTGGGCCTGGGCCCGTTGATCCTCCAATAAATATAGAGTCCGTAGCTGCACAACCAACAGAATCGGTAACATTTAACACATACATTCCTTCACACAATCCTGTTCTGCTAGATGAATTTATTAGTGTATCATCCATCCAGTGGAATTGGAACGGTGGAGCACCACCGCCATTTACATGTGCGTCAACTGAACCATCACAGGAAATAGAATCAGACACTGGCGTTACATTAGCAAAACTGATGCTGAAATTACAGTTAGGTCCTGGACCTGGATCAAAGTAAATTTGAACAGTATCCGTACCAGTACATCCCGCAGAGTCGGTAACATCTACCGCATATATGCCTTCGCACAGGCTAGTAATTACTTTGGTTGCTCCAACAGTAGTACTCGCAGTATCTGTCCAGTGATAGGTATAAGGGGCACGTCCGTTGCTTGGGAATACCTCTGCACTTCCATCACAAGCATTAGCCGCACTTAACGGAGCTTGCGTAGTGTGTACAATGAAGTTATCACATGGATTTTGTGGGTCAAAGAAACCTACGTATACACTGTCATAGAATACACAACCGGTAGAATCCATGATTTCATAGTGATAAGGTCCTGAACATAATCCTGAACGAGTTTGGCTCGTAATGGTAGTATCATCCATCCACTTAAACATAAATGGAGGTACACCTTTGGTTACTACAATCTCCGCTGTACCATCACACGATAACGAATCACTCGTATTGCCTGCGGTTGCTCCACCATCTACATCACATGGGTTAGGGTTAGGCCCTGGACCAGTTGAAGAGTAATCTAACTGAGCACCTTGGTTAGACTCACACCCTAATGAATCTTTCACCGTAACATGATAAAAGCCTTCACATAAACTAAACCGGTTAGCATCATTTAATAAGGTATCATCATCCCATTTGTAAGTGTAAGGAGGAACTCCACCGAATACCGATGTTAAAATGAAACCATTGCAATTGGTTGAATCAATAGGATTAGAAACTGAATCAAATACTATTTGCACGTTACAGTTTGGAGCTGGACCAGGATCAAAGCCGATATAAACAGTATCTGTTCCAGTACATTGTGCTGAATCAATTACCGTTACAACATACATACCTTCACATAATAGGTCTACTGTTTTAGTATTCGCTACTGGGCTACCAATGCTATCTGCCCAACTATAACTATAAGGTGCCATACCATTTGTTGGATGCGCTTCGGCACTTCCATCACAGGCATTGGCCGCACTTAATGGTTGTTGAGTAGTGTGTACTTCATAGTTATCACATGGATTTTGTGGGTCAAAGTAACCTACATATACACTGTCCTGATATACGCAACCTGCTGAATCTATAATCTCAAAATAATACCCTCCAGCACATAATCCTGATCGGGTTTGAGTCGTTATGGTTGTGTCATCCATCCATTTAAACATGAATGGTGGAACACCTTTTACTACTATTATCTCAGCAGAACCATCGCATGTTAAAGAATCACTTGCGTTACTTGCAGTGGCTCCACCTTCAACATCACATGGATTCGGACCTGGGCCTGGGCCTGTTGATCCTCCCAAGTAAATTGAATCAGTTATTGCACAACCAGCAGAATCCGTTACGTTAACAAAATACATTCCTTCGCATAAACTAGTTCGGGTTGCTGAGTTAATTAAGGTATCATCCATCCAATGAAATTGGTATGGAGCAACTCCTCCTTGCACATCCGCAGTTACAGTTCCATCACAAGAGATAGAATCAGCTGGATTTACCACATTTGTGAAGTTGATACTTAAGTTACAGTTAGGGCCTGGACCTGGCATGGTATCAAAAACAATATCAATAGTATCCATTGCAAAACACCCTAAAGAGTCAAATACATCCACCACATATTGACCAGCACATAAATTGTTACGCATTTTATCCGTTAATGAAGTATCGTGCCACATGTAGCTATACGGCATTCTACCACCATCAGCAAAAACTTCTACCGCACCATCACATGCATTGGCAGCGCTTAAATCTAACACAATACTTTTTGCGTGAAACCCTGCACATGTATCGTTAGGGTCGATACCAACAACATGAATAGAATCTGTTTTGCTACAACCTGCTGAGTCAGTTATAGTAAAAACATAAGGGCCTGGACACATCCCCGTTCTTACACTGGTAGTAGCATTGTTGTCGTGCCATAAATAAGAAAAAGGCGGTATTCCCGCCTTTACAACTGCTATTTCTCCTGTGGCATCACAAGTAATACTATCTGATGCGAATGTAGCAACGCCTCCTACTTCGAAGTCGTTACAATTTTGAGCAAACGATTGCATCGCTGCTAAACAAAAAATGACGATGGTAGTGTAAAGTTTTTTCATATGTGAGGTATTTAATTTTGAATAAAACTATGTGTGTATTTCAATACTTTTCTAGTGTTTTTTACGTAGTTTGAATTACGAATATATAAAACTTTTGACATAAACAAAATTTTTGTTGTGTATTTTCCAACCATTCCAAACATGCTAAAACAGCCTTAACACAGTCTGTTTATACAAAAAAAAGACCCAGTGTTGATAATCTATATGATATTTATCATCTGGGTAATTTCTTAGCTTATTAACAAATACGTATTTATTCTGGGGATTGTTTACGTATTAACTTGGAAAAAAGTTTCGGAAAAAACCGTTTTACCCATATAGCGCGTAGTTCAGCTCCTCCCACAAAAATTTCTTCGTAATTTTTGTCAACACCAGCTAAGATTTGCTTGGCACATTCATCGGCACTCAAACCATTTTGAGTAGCGGCATCCATTTTATTATGTTTGGTGCCATCTTGGGTAATGGCATTTAAAGAAATGTTAGTGTTTATTTTTCCCGGGCAAACCAATAAAATGCGGATGTTGTTGTCAAACACTTCCATACGCAATGATTCGAAAAAGCCATGCAATGCATGCTTGGCAGCGGAGTAGGCCGATCGTAAATAAAACCCAAACTTACCTGAAATACTGCTTATAACTATGATATTGCCTCCTTGCTGTTTTAGCATTACAGGCAATACATTTTTAGTAAGTGCAATGGTGCCAAAATAATTCACTTCCATTACTTTTCTATCAATATCCAAAGGTGTTTCCTTCGTATAAGAGCGCTGACTCATACCACCGTTATTTACTAAAAAGTCTATTCGCTGAAACTTGCTTAATACTTGTTGGGTTAGTTTATCAAAAGTGTCAATGGCTAACAAATCTAAAGGCAGCACCAAACAATTATCATTGGTAAGACTAAGCTCCTTTTTTACCCGCTCCAACTCCTCTTGTCTACGTGCAGATAAAACCAGCAAAGCCCCTTTTTTTGCAAATGCTTTTGCCAATGCTTCTCCTATTCCTGATGAAGCTCCTGTAATCCAAACTACCTTATTTTTATAGTCGCTCATGTTCGCAAAAATAGCTTAATTTTTATATTAACTTTGCTTGCATAGTTACTTATTATGAAGTTTCAACAATATTGCATTTTACTTTTCATTACGCTAATGAGCGCATGCGCCAATGAACCTATTGAGGAAAAGCCTACTTCTGTTTTATCTAGCAAAAAAATGGCCGAAATATTGTTAGATGTGCAATTGCTGGAAGCATCCTTAAATATAAATAGGTACCCCATTGATACATCAAGCAGTAGCCCAACGGCACCCACGCTAGAAATTTTTGAAAAAAACAATATTACTCCTCAACAATTTCGAGAGAGTATGCGCTATTATTCCAATCATTTAGATACCCTCAATTATATATACGAACTTGTACTGAACGACCTGAGTAAGCTTAAAGCACGAGTAGAAAACGAACAGAAAAAACCAAAAGCCATAGCCGACTCTACGAACGTGGGTGAAACTGAATAATGGCCTCACGTAAATAATCCCTATCTAAATGAGTATAAATTTCCGTGGTTGTAATACTCTGATGTCCCAACATTTCCTGAACTGCTCGTAGATCTGCCCCTCCTTCAATTAAATGCGTGGCAAAAGAATGCCTAAAGGTATGCGGACTAATGGTTTTTTTTAAGCCAATTTTAATGGCCAAGTTTTTAATTATAGTGAAAACCATAACACGTGTAAGGGTTGCTCCCCTTTGGTTTAAGAAAAGTACATCTTCGTGGCCTTTTTTAATGTTTATATGACACCTCAACTCGTTACGATAAATGTCAATTTGTTTCATTGCTACACCGCCAATAGGCACTAAGCGTTCTTTATCTCCTTTACCTGTTACTTTAATAAATGAATCATTAAAATAAAGGTTAGAGATTTTTAAGTTTATTAATTCGCTTACTCGCAAACCACAACTGTAGAGCGTTTCTAGCATGGCTTTATTGCGTTGCCCCTGCCCCTCACTCAAGTCTATTGCATCTATCAAATTGTTTATTTCCTCAACGCTCAGGGTATCTGGAAGTTTTCGTCCAAGTTTAGGCGCTTCCAAAAGTGCTGAAGGATCCACATTTACTACATTCTCCATAAGCAGGTACTTGTAAAAACCTTTTATACCACTAATCATGCGTGCCTGTGTTCCAGCACTCATTCCTAACTCATTTACCCATTTAACAAATTCTTGTAAATGATGTAATTCCAATTTTTCTGGAGCCAACTGGTACTTTTTATAATCCAAAAATTGCACTAGCTTTTCTACATCGTGCAAATAGGCCTCAATAGAATTATCGGATAAGGACTTCTCCAATTTTAGATATGACCGAAAACCCTTTATGTATACTGTCCAGTTCAAGAGTAGTTTTTTACGTTAAACACAAATGTATGGTTTAACCCGTATAAGGTATTAGAAAATTAATAATGAATACTTCCTCTTACATCTGACGCAATATGCGGGTTTGAAATTTAACTTATCTTTGTTGGGTAAAACGGTATAAACCATAACCATGAAGCTATTAATTATAAACGGACCAAACCTTAACTTATTGGGTACACGTGAAAAAAGTGTGTATGGCGACCAAACATTTGAGGAGTACTTTAAGACACTTCAAAGCAAGTTTGCTGATATTGAATTGGAATATTACCAAAGCAATGTTGAAGGTGAGTTGATTAATAAAATTCATGAAGTGGGTTTTGACTACGATGGCATTTTATTAAACGCTGGAGGCTTTACACATACATCCGTTGCTTTACGCGATGCTATTGCCGCTGTTACTGCTCCAACTATAGAGGTACATATTTCCAATGTGTTTTCACGAGAAACATTTAGGCATGAATCCTTAATTGCTCCCAACTGCAAAGGATCTATATCTGGTTTTGGGATGGACTCATACCGCTTAGCTATACTTAGCTTTTTAGATTAATGATCTCTAACAATCAGCTTAAAGTATTTAAGTCGTTACAGCAAAAAAAGTTCAGAAAAGAACATGGCTTGTTTGTGGCTGAAGGAGATAAGCTAGCCAAAGAACTGTTGGCAAGTAGCTTTGATATAGAGCACGTTGTTGCCACCCAAGGATGGTTGGATAAAAACGAACCTGACTTAAGCAATGAATGTATTGTTGCAAATGCCAAAGAAATGGAGCGCATAAGTGGATTGAATTCTGCCAGCGAAGTGATGGTAGTTTGTAAAATTCCTGACCTGACATTTAATGCAAACATGCTGCAAGGCAAACTGAGCTTGGTTCTTGATAATATTAAAGACCCCGGTAATTTAGGTACCATAATACGAATTGCGGATTGGTTTGGTATAGCCAATATAATTTGTGGTGCTGAAACCGTGGAGGCATTTAACCCTAAGGTGGTACAAGCCACTATGGGATCCATTACACGAGTTCAAGTGCATTATACCAATCTTGTGGATTTGCTAAACCACAATGATTTAAACCTACCAACATTTGGTGCTGTGCTGGGAGGTGAAAATATTTACCAACAAGAATTGCCTAACAATGGTTTAATTGTCATTGGAAATGAATCAAAAGGCATAAGTCCCGAACTGTTAACCTTACTTGACTATAAAATTTCCATACCCAGCTATGGAGATACCAATGGAGCAGAAAGCTTAAATGCTGCTATTGCAACTGCTTTGATTTGTGCAGAGTTTAGAAGAGAGTTATAATTATCACCTACCAATACTATTCCTGCATAAAATTTGTACCTTTACATTCCTATTATTTTTTACCGTATGAAAAACTTCTTTTTTTTAGTTATTTGCCTAGTTAGTACAGTTGCATTCTCCCAATCACCTTGTTCTGCAATTTTAACATCAAGCTCTGCTTCACAAACTGTTTGTTTAGACTCTTCGCTTACTATCATTACATTTGATGATGACCAATATAACGACAAGTCACTAGGATTGCCACCAGGAGTAAGCTATAGCCGATATCAAATAACTTGCATTACAACCCCATGTTATTCAAAACTATCAATATATGGCACTCCGACGGCTTCAGGTGTATATAATTATATGTTGGCAAGTTCTGTAAATAATTGCACCCCAAATACAACTGGCACAATTACCGTAAGTACTACCGGCGCTTGTGCACGCAGCTGTTTTGCAAATTACAGCACCACTTATGATACTTTAACAAACATGTTTACATTAACCTTAGATGCTGCCAATAATGGCACTAGTTATTTATGGAACTTTGGAGATGGAACTATGTCAACGTTGGCAACACCAACACACACCTTTACAAAAGACAGCACGTATAATGTTTGCCTAAGTGTTACAACAGCGGCCAACGACACATGTACATATTGTCATACTATTGGAAAGGATACCGCTGGTAATATATACAGAACACCAGGGTTTAGTTTAAATGTTGTAGACCCGCGTACACCAGTACCTACCAGCATCTTAACTACTAAGCCTAAGGTCATGGCCATTTACCCTAACCCAAATGATGGCGTTTCAACATTAAGCTTTTCTGCTGAAGTTAGCAATATAGTTGTTAACGTGTATAATTCTAGCGGAATTAGGGTGGCAGGTAGTTCCAACTTTTCGGGAACACAGTTTACCATAAACTTAACAAATGAACCAAATGGTGTTTACATTGTTGAAACTATCCAGAATGGTAAGACTAACACTACAAAACTAATTAAACAGTAAATTGGCTGTAGAGAAAAAGCAAAAGGCTTACTTCCCAATATTAAATACCCTAGAGATATTAAAGCCAAATTTATAACCACCATCTAACCAATTATCTTTGGTGCGAGGAAGAAAATTGTTCTCTATTATTCCAGACGCGTTAGTAAAGTTTATGTGAAACACGTGGCCACCTGTTTCAATTTCTACACCAACTGATAAGGGGTTATAAAAAGGGTTGGCCGTGTTGTTTCTTCTATACTCAGAAAACGTATAAAAGTAATCAGCTACAAACAATACGCGTTGCGTGAATTTATACCTAAATCCTGCCCCAATCGCAAACAAGCCATTGGTTTCTTTGGCACCATTATCAGGGTTTACTTCTTCCAATATATAATTACGGTACTGGAAGGTTGGTGCTAATACCATAGAAAATCGTTTACTAAACTTACGTGCCAAAACTAACTGTGAGGTATAGGATAAGCGATGTGCTAATTGATGTTCTAAGGTAACACCGGTTGGTATACCACTATAAAACTGTGATGTGTCGGTTGGATTAATGCTAGCGTTGCCATAAAATGCTATTGATAATGGCTTTTTATTATCAATGGTTTGACTCATAAATCGCCACTTTAAGGTAGCATCAATTAACTCGTTTTGTTTGCTCCTTGCAACACCCACCGTTAGTTCATCTGTTATACCATAATCAAATGCGAAGCGTACATCAGAAACTACATCCAAACCGTAAAGCGTATGCACTCCACCCCCGCTGTTAGCACCAATATTACCAAATAGATGTGCAATATTAAAGGCCATGGTTTTGGCTTTTACCGTTTGCGTGGTTTGCAGGCTAATTATCTTCGTTTCTTTAAAAGTGGCAGTTACTTCAACTGGTTTTTCATCCACAGCTTCTAAAGAATCTAATAATGCAAAATCATCATCTTGAGCAACAACATGAGTTGCACTTGCCATTAACACACTGGCTAATAAAAGTCTATTCATTGGTTTATTTTTTCTTTTGATAAGGGGTAAGTATAGCGTTTACTTTGACTTCTATTTCTTCTGAAATAGCCGCTTTTTGCAAAGTTGGAACGTCAATATTAAAATCAGCCAAAACAATCACAATGGTAGAAACAATGGTAATTGTTTCTCCTTTAATTGTAATGGTTCCTTCGTAAGTTACATCCTTAGTAACACCATGCAATTCCAACGTTCCTTTTACCGTTACCTTATGTGTGCCGTCTTTCGAATAATCTAAGGTATCAACAATATTAGCTCTTAACACGGCTTTAGGGTAGGTGTCACTTTCTAAGTAGGTTTCATTAAAATGCTCTTGCATCAACGGTTTTTTAAACTCAAATCCCTTAATGGCAGCCCTAAAAACAACGCTATGCTTAACAGTGTTTAATAAGGCTCTTGCATCTTTATTTACAGCATCAATATTCTCAACTGGAGACTCAGAGAAAAAGCTAATATCGCATGACTTGCTCAAGTAAATTTGAGCTGTAGATAACTTGCTTATTAAAAGCAAGGCAAATAGAAAAGTTATTTGTTTCATAATAAAAGTGTTTGGCAATGTTTGTGCCATTAGTTATTTAAGGCGCCTTGCTCTATCCAGCATTCTATTTTTTTTCGTTGCTCATCCGTAAACGGACCACTAGAAGGCATTGTTTTTAGAACCACCACCCGGTTATTTAAACTGCCGCTATTTGCAACCGCTTTTAACCCTGCGTAACTCGTAAAGTCACCAAACAGGGATCCAGATTTATGACAGCTAGCGGAATTACAACTGGCTGAAACCATTGGAGCTATATCTGTAGCATAAGATATAGTGATACAAGTATCTACGGCAGCAGAATTAGCTGTTGCTGCTGGAACTACCACCTTTTCTTTGGTACAGGCATAAAGCATTAAACTGGCCAAGCCAACAATGGCTAGTCCTTTTTTGTGGCTGTTTAGCATAATTGGTTATTGTTTTATGACTTGTTTGGTTACTGTTCCTTCATTGGTCGTAACGCGCACAAAATACTTACCGTTTTGTAGGGAAGAAATATCTATACTGCTTGAAGCAGTTGTATTAATTACAGTATTCCCGGAAGCATTTACAATAGAAATAGCTAAAACATCCACATCGCCGGAATTAATATTAATAACATTACTGGTTGGATTTGGGTAAACTGCAATAGATGCATTGCCACTGTATTCATCAACTCCAGTAGGTGTGGTTGGCGTAGTAGGTGTACTTGGAGAAGTAGTATCTTTTTTAAAGGTAGATGTAGATGTAAATATTTGATCGCCTGTAGTGCCTGAATTGCTGTTAGACGCATTAAACGCACCGTAAAAAGTAACTGAATCAGGTACGGTTCCTGACGGAGCTGTCCATTTAAATTGCCATAAAATAGAATCAGAAGTGGCTGCAGTACCCGTTGCCGTATGCGTTATGTACTTGCTGCTACCCACCAACTTTGTTTTCGTATCTGCAGTAGCTAATGTACCAACTGCATTACCAGATAAATCTTGCGCCGATACTTCAAAACCAAATTTGCTTATGCCTGTTTTTTTCAGAATCACAAACATATCATATGTAGTACCTGCCACGTATCCTGTATTCGGAATGGTACTAGTAATTATTTCAGTTATTGGCGTAGCTGCAGCATCATTATGGCAACCAGCAGTAGCACATGTGTTACCAGATGCGGCTGGGTCGCCAGCGGTACCTGCGGGTGCACCACCTGCATTGGCATGAACAGGTGTATTATACGTTGAAAAACCAATTACTGCTATAGCAACTGCGAATAAGGAAATTGTGATTTTGGATAATGTAGACATGAATTGTTGATTAAATGGTTATTATATAAAGCTACTAATTATTTTTTATTCCGTTTTATTAAAACATCCTTTATATCGGCTAACTTATATCCTTTGGCTTGCAATAATATCAGGTAGTGAAATAGCAAATCTGCAGCTTCATCTTTAAACAATTTTTCATCGTTGTCTTTTGCCTCGATTACCACCTCAACAGCTTCCTCTCCTACTTTTTGCGCTATTTTATTAATGCCCTTTTTAAACAATGAAGCCACGTAAGACTCGTCCGCAGGATTGTTTTTTCTATCCGCTATAATGGCTTCTAGCTCTGCTAAAAAATCATCACTTTTGTTTGCTTCCTTAAAACAAGTGTCATCACCTTTGTGACAAACCGGACCTACGGGGTTCACCTTAAATAGTAAGGTATCGTTATCACAGTCTATTAAAGTTTCCACCACATCTAAAAAATTACCACTCTCCTCTCCCTTAGTCCACAACCGTTGTTTGGAACGCGAGTAAAATGTTACACGTTGATCTGCTTTTGTTTTTTCAAATGCTTCTTCATTCATATAACCAAGCATTAATACCACTTGTGTTGTTGCGTCTTGCACAACAGCAGGTATTAGCCCTTCAGGCGACTTTGAAAAATCTGGATTCATTTCTTTTCTTATTAAATTCTAATATCGATGTTTTTATCTTTTAAAAACTGTTTCAATTCTGGTATACCTATTTCCTCATAATGAAAAACACTAGCCGCTAAAGCAGCATCTGCTTTTCCATTTTCAAATGCATCACTAAAGTGTTGCATGGTACCCGCACCACCACTTGCAATTATGGGCACATCTACCATATCAGAAAGCGTTTTGGTAATATCCAAGGCAAAACCGTCTTTTGTACCATCGTTGTTCATGGAAGTAAGAAGTATCTCTCCTGCACCTAACTCCACTGCCTGTTTTACCCAGTCGGTTGTTTTGGTATCGGTTTTTATCCTTCCTCCATTTAAATAAACGTACCAATCGTCGTCTTCAAATTTTGTATCAACGGCTAACACTACACACTGACTACCAAACTGATTAGCCAGGTCGTTGATTAGCTGAGGGTTTTTATATGCCGAACTATTAACGGACACTTTATCCGCCCCAGAACTAAGCAATACAGAAACGTCTTCAACAGAGCTAATGCCGCCACCTACGGTAAATGGTATGTTTATATTTTTGGCTACTCTTGTTACCAAGTCAGCCAAAGTTTTTCGTTTTTCATGGGTAGCGGTAATATCCAAAAACACCAATTCATCGGCCCCTTGCTCTGAATATTTAATGGCCAGCTCAACCGGGTCGCCTGCATCTTTTATATCTACAAAGTTGACACCCTTAACGGTGCGTCCATCTTTTATATCCAAGCAGGGTATGATTCTTTTAGTAAACATTATTTGAAGTACGAGTGTTTGATTTGCGAAATACGAATTGTCAAGTTTGAATTGTTAAAGTACATTTATTTTTGATTCTTTCGTGCGGTTTTTATTGATGCTACAGTAATCGAAAGTAGTTCATTCGCTTCTTTATGTAATGCTTTTAACACCGCCCCATCTTCCTCTCTGAGTCGCATTAATAATTCTAAAAAATACATTGTTTCATCACATTCCTCCTCCACAATTTTAAGTTTATATATAAAATCCGCAGAAGACTTCCCTCTTAACGCTGCTCTGTAATTAGCACCTACAGAAGTAGCGCACCTCGTTAGCTGATTACTAATCGCCATAAACGGATTTCCTTTTGGCAAGGTTTCTAAATATTTTAAAACAGCTAAAGCAAATTCTTGTGTCCGATTTTTTAAATTAGTTTCCGCCATTCTGCACCCCTTTGATCTAACTTATCCGTCAATCCAATTTTTCAACTCATCCATGGTTATATGACCTTCATAAATTGCTTTACCAACAATTGCCCCGGAGCATCCTGCTTGTTGCAGCTCCTCAATATCTTTCATGTTTACCACACCCCCACTTGCTATTAAGTTTAAGCTTGGTTGTCTTTCCAAAATCTTTTTATACAAGTCGGTAGAAGGCCCCTGCAATAAGCCATCTTTGGCAATGTCGGTACAAAACAAAGTATGCACTCCTGCCTCCATATTCTTATTTATAAAATCAAATACAGAGAGTTCTGTTGTTTCTAACCAACCTCCAACAGCTATCTTTTCTTCTTTCACATCAGCTCCTAACAAAATTTTATCCGCCCCATACTTGCTCAGCCAGGAGAAAAAAAGTTCGCTATCCTTAACTGCAACACTGCCAATAGTGGCAATTGCAGCACCTGCATCAAAAACACTTTGCACGTCTTCATTTGCTTTAATACCACCTCCAAAATCAATTATTAATGATGTGTTAGCGGCTATATTTTCAAGCACTGCCTGATTCACTACTTGTCCTTTTTTTGCCCCATCCAAATCAACCAAATGTAAGCGTGAAATCCCTATGCCCTCAAATTCCTTGGCTACCTCTAAAGGGTTTTCGTTATACACTTTTTTTTGTGCATAATCGCCTTGCGTTAAACGCACACACTTTCCGTCTATTAAGTCAATAGCAGGTATAATATCCAACGATGATCGACTAGTTTGGTTTGACGATAATTGTTTTTTTTCTTTCATTAATTTCAACGGCACATTTATTTTAACTCTCTTTTAAATATTCGTACTTCGCAAGTCAAGCTTCGTACTTCCTTTTTTACATATTAATAAAGTTTTCAATAATCTTCTGCCCTTCATCACCTGACTTTTCAGCGTGAAATTGCACCGCATAAAAGTTGTCTTTTTGTATAGCTGAGCTATAATTAACCCCATAGTTGGTAGTGGCAATTGTACCCTGCCCCAGTTCAACAAAATAGCTGTGCACAAAATACATGTATGGCATTTTACTCAAGCCATTAAACAAAGGCGATTGTAATTCGTTTATCACGTTCCAACCTATTTGAGGGACCTTATATTTATTATCATCACCAGCCACTTTGGTAGCAAACAACTTTACGTTTTGTTCAAAAATGCCTAAACAGTCCGTATCACCTTCTTCAGAATGTTTACACATTAATTGCATGCCCAAGCAAATACCTAAAAAGGGTTGTGTAAGTGACTTAATCAACTCATCCAACTTTCTATCTTTTAAGTATTGCATGGCACTACTTGCTTCACCAACACCTGGAAAAATCACCTTGTCTGCACTTTGCAATTCTTGAGCATCGTCTGTTATAATATAGTTCGCCCCTAAGCGCTCCAAAGCAAACGCTACAGAGCGAACATTACCAGCATTGTATTTTAATATGGCTGTTTTCATTTATAACATGCCTTTAGTACTTGGCAAACTCATATTATTAACATCACGTTTAACAGCCATTTTAATGGCTTTTGCAAATGCTTTAAATATGCCTTCTATTTTGTGGTGTTCATTGTCTCCTTCTGCCTTTATATTCAAATTACATTTTGCAGCATCGCTAAACGATTTAAAAAAGTGAGAAAACATTTCTGTTGGCATGTCTCCAATTTTTTCACGTTTAAAATCGGCCTCCCAAACCAACCAGTTTCTTCCGCCAAAATCCAAGGCCACTTGTGCTAAACAATCATCCATTGGCAAGCAAAAACCATAGCGCTCAATACCTCTTTTATTATCCAAAGCTTGCATAAACACTTCACCTAAAGCAATACCAACATCTTCAATGGTGTGGTGTTCATCAATGTGCAAATCGCCTTTGGCTTTAATGTCTAAATCAACATTACCGTGCTTGGCAATTTGTTCTAACATGTGGTCAAAAAATGGCAAGCCGGTATCAATTTCTGCTACACCACTCCCATCCAAATTTAAGCCAATGCTAATATCTGTTTCGTTCGTTTTTCTTGCATTAACAGCTTTACGGTCTGGTATGCGCAAAAAATTATAAATCTCTTTCCATGAGCTCACCACCCCTGTAGCTTCTTTGGGTGCTTTATCGTTGTTCTCTAAAAAAATAGACTGCGTTCCTAAGTTTTCAGCCAATTGCACATCTGTTGCTCTATCGCCAATTACGAAAGAATTGGCCAAGTCATAATCACCTTTTAAGTAAGTAGTTAACAAGCCGGTATTGGGTTTACGGGTAGGTGCATTTTCTTCCGGAAAGGTTCTATCAATGCATACTTCTGCAAAGGTAATTCCTTCGTTTTGCAATGCCTCCATGATAAAATCCTGCACCGGCCAAAAGGTGTCTTCAGGGAAACTGTCGGTACCCATACCATCTTGATTGGTAACCATAACCAGTTCATAATCCAATTCACGTACAATTTTACTTAAGTAGTAAAACATACCTGGCAAAAACTTAAGCTTATCAAATGCATCAATTTGGTAAGTGTCTGGTGGCTCCCAAATCAATGTTCCGTCGCGATCAATGAATAGTACTTTTTTCATTTTATTAGTAGTTAGGAGACAGTAGGTAGTAGTAAGTAGCGTTACATGTTTGCCTTTTGAGCAGATGCATATGCGTTTAACAACTTGGCCACTTCTACTTTTAACTCCATTAATTTATCATAATCTTTATCAATATACTTTAGGTCTTTCGAAAGTATTAAAAAGTATTCGACTTCATTTAGCGACCCTTCAGAAATATTATAAAACCTAGCTTTATCTAGCTTTCCTTTTTTCTTGTACCCTTCAACTATATTTGCTGATACTGACACCGCTGCTCTTCTCATTTGGGATGTCAATCCATACATTTCCTCCTTGGGAAAGCTATTGGTTATACTATAAATACCAAGTGTTAATTGATGTGCTTTCTGCCATACTATTAGTTCCCTAAACGATTTCGATTTCACTGTCATTCCTCTACTTTCTACTAGATGCTTCCTACTCACTACTTAAATTTTTCATCGCCCCCACCAATCGTTCATTCTCCTCCTTCGTTCCAATCGTAATCCTCAAACAGCCTTCACATAATTCTACTTTACTTCTATCGCGAACGATAATTTTCTGCTTTACCAAGTAGTTATAAATACCAACGGCGTTGTTTACCTTCACCAATAAAAAATTAGCATCACTTGGGTATACTTTTTGAACAAAACCAAGTTCGAGCAAGCTTTTTTCCAACACCTTTTTTTCATTAACTACTTCTTTTACCCACTCATTTACTTGCTGAATATTACCCAATGCTTGCAGTGCAAACTTTTGTGAAACCTCATTAATATTATAAGGTGGCTTTACTTTGTTAAACACATTAATAATTTGTTCAGAAGCAAAGGCCATTCCTAATCGCAACCCAGCCAAACCCCAAGCTTTTGAAAGGGTTTGCATAATTACTAAGTTGGGGTACTTCAACAAATATTTACTATTGGTTGGCGTGCTTGAAAAGTTAATATAAGCTTCGTCAATTACTAGCAAACCATTAAAATTCGCTAACACCTTTTCTATGCTTTCCCAAGCTAAACTATTACCTGTTGGATTGTTAGGTGAACATAAAAATAGCAGCTTAGTATTTTCATTAATGGCTTTTAAAACAGCATCAGCATCCAAGGCAAACGTTTCTGAAATCAGCGGCACTTTTACCACTTCCACATCGTTAATATTTGCCGATACATCATACATGCCATATGTAGGTGGACAAATTAACACATTGTCTTTACCCGGTTCACATACCATACGAAACAATACATCTATCACCTCATCGCTTCCATTACCCAAACAAATGTTTTGTACAGGTATGCCTTTGATACGACTGATTTCATTTTTCAAATCCATTTGTAATGGATCGGGGTAGCGATTGATTTGCATCTCACTCCCTTCTACCTCTAAATACAAAGGAGATCCAAATGCGTTTTCATTAGCATCTAAATACACCTCAGCATTGCCTTTAAATTCATTTCGTGCAGATGAATAGGGCACTAACTTTTTTATGTTTTCTCTTAGTATGTTATCTATGTTAAACATGCTATTACTTATTCCTTTAGCCTAAGTGTTACGGCATTTTTATGTGCTTGTAATCCCTCTGCTTCTGCCATTAATTCAATGGCGTTTCCAATATTATTAATTCCTTCTTTACTTAGCTTTTGAAAAGTAATTTTCTTAATAAAACTATCTAAAGAAACACCGCTATATGCCGTAGCATAACCATTTGTTGGTAGCGTGTGATTGGTACCCGACGCATAATCGCCTGCACTTTCACAAGAGTAATTTCCTAAAAATACCGAACCCGCATTTACCACTTTTTCCGCCAAGGCCTCATTATCCTCGCAAGCAACTATTAAGTGCTCGGCTGCATATTGATTTAACAATTCAATGGCCTCTTCTTTATTGTTAAGTAAAATACTTTTGCTGTTTTCTAATGCTTTTAATGCAATTTCATTTCGCGGCAACAAGTCCACTTGCTTGTTAATTTCTTCTTCCACATTTTTAATTACCTCTTCACTATCCGATACCAAAATTACTTGTGAGTCAGCACCGTGTTCTGCCTGTGATAATAAGTCGGCCGCTACATAAGCTGGTACGCAAGATTCGTCTGCCAGCACCGCTACTTCCGATGGACCTGCAGGCATATCAATAGCCACTCCAGCTTTATTAATTAACTGCTTAGCGCAAGTAACATATTGGTTACCTGGACCAAAAATTTTAGCTACTTGCGGCACCGTTTCTGTTCCATATGCCATTGCGCCAATGGCTTGCACCCCTCCTACTTTAAACACCTTAGTTATGCCTACTAATTTAGCAGCATACAATATAGCGGGGTTTAAATTGCCGTTTTCATCGGGTGGTGAACACAACACAATTTCTTTACAACCTGCCATTTTAGCTGGTATTCCTAACATTAATATGGTAGAAAATAAAGGCGCTGACCCGCCTGGAATATACAAGCCGACTTTTTCTATGGCCACCGACTTACGCCAGCACTTAACCCCTGGCGCTGTCTCCACTACCTTTACTTCATCGAACTGCGCCATGTGAAAAGCAGCAATATTTTGCTTAGCTAATTCAATGGCATTTTTTAATTCGTCCGACACTTCTTTTTCGGCAGCAGCAAACTCTGATTCAGCAACTGTATACGATTCCGAATCAGCTTTATCAAAAGCTAACGTAAACTTACGTACCGCTTGGTCGCCGTTTTGCTTTACCTCCGACAACACACCTGAAACAGTAGCTTCAAGCGCCTCAACATTCAGCACTGGTCGTTTTAATATGTCGGCCCAATCACTTTTATTGGGATACTTTATTGTTTTCATTCTTACAAAATCATTTTCTCTATAGGCACTACTAAAATGCCTTCAGCCCCAAGAGCTTTTAACTTGTCAATCACGTTCCAAAAATCGGTTTCGTCTACAACGGTGTGTACAGAACTCCAATCTTTATCCACCAAAGGTAACACCGTAGGGCTTTTCATACCTGGCAATACTTTGCAAATTTGTTTTAGTTTATTGTTTGGTGCATTTAATAAAATGTATTTGTTGTTTTTTGCACTTTTAACTGCACTAAACCTAAACACTAATTGGTCTAAAATAGCTTGGGTTGCCTTTGGTAATTTTTTAGTTGCAATTAACACGGCTTGCGACTGTAACATCACCTCTGCTTCTTTTAACCCGTTAGTAAACAAAGTACTACCCGTACTTACTAAATCGCATATGGCATCTGCCATACCAATGTTAGGTGCAATTTCTACAGAACCGCTAATTTCATGAATCTCCGCTTTTACTTTGTTCTTTTTTAAGAATTGTGACAAGGTACGTGAATAGCTCGTAGCAATTTTTTTGCCTTGTAAATCTTTAATGCTTTTATACTTGGTTCCATTAGGTACAGCAATTGATAATCTGCATTTGCTAAAACCTAGCTCTTGTACCACATCTACTTTTTTATTTTTTTCAACCAATACATTTTCACCAACTATACCTATATCTGCAATGCCGTCTTGCACGTATTGTGGTATGTCGCTATTTCTTAAGAAAAACACCTCCAACGGAAAGTTGGTAGCTTCCGCTTTAAGCGTATTCATGCCTGTATTTACTTTTATACCCGCAGCTTTTAAAATGCCCATTGAGTCATCATAAAGCCTACCCGATTTTTGTACTGCTATTCTTAACTTATTTTTCATAATCTATGTATTCAATTTCTTAATTTCCTAAAACAAAAAAGGCTTACCCTTTGAGTAAACCTTTGATTAACTTGTGTTAAAATGTTTTCAAATTACACAATACAATCATGGCCTACCATTAGGTAAGTATGATGATGATGTATATGTGTGTTCGCTTTCATTTGATGGCAAAGATAAATAATAATATTATAATGCAAATAAATTAACCCTATTTTTGAGGACAAGCGCAAGGTTAGCAGCATACACATTTGGAAACTTTTGAATTTTTACAACATTTTGAAGCCATGCCGCAATGGATGCGTTTTGGCTGGCTAGTGGGCTGCATATTTTTGTTTTGGGTGTTAGAAGGCGCCTATCCGTACATTAAAAAACATCACAACAAAAAACATCATGATATTGCCAACTTTACTTTATTGGCCTTTACCATGGCCATTAACGTAGCGTTTGGTTTTTTAGCAAAAAGTACATTTGAGTGGATTAAAGAGGCGGAAGTTGGACTACTTTATTTACTTGATTTGCCAGCATGGGGCAACTTAATTGTAGCGTTATTGGCCATGGACTTATTGGCTCAGTATACCATACATATATTGTTACACAAAGTTCCTTTTTTGTTTCGGTTTCATACGGTTCATCATAACGATACGCATTACAATGCAAGTACTGGCACGAGGCACCACCCTGGCGATTTTATTGCACGTGAACTTTTTGCCTTGTTAGCATGTATCATCATAGGAGCACCCGTTGAGTATTATTTCTTTTATCGTTTTTTAACCATACCCCAAACCTATTGGACACATAGCAACTTAAAAGTACCTGCTTGGGTAGATAAAACTGTTGGGTTGATATTTATCACCCCCAACATGCACAAGTTTCACCATCATGATGAAGTGCATTGGACAGATAGCAATTACGGTAACGTATTTTCCATATGGGATAGACTGTTCGGCACCTTGGTAATTGACAATACCGATAAGATTAATTACGGGTTGGACATTATGCATGCCTACGATGATAAAGAAAGTGATGTGTTGTTTCAGTTAAAAATCCCATTCATTAAACGTTTACATAAATAGTTATGGTGTACTTATCGATTCTCAGAGGCATTAATGTAGGCGGTAAAAACCTTATAAAAATGACGGAGTTAAAATCTATGTTCACCAATTTGGGTTTTAATAATGTAAGCACATATATACAAAGTGGTAATGTGATTTTTGAGAGTAATGAACGTAGTGAGTTAGCCAATACAATTGAAAAGGCAATCAAAAAAGAATTCAATATACAAGTACCTGTTATTATAAGAAGCAAAGAAGAGCTGCAAAAGGTGGCTAACAATAACCCCTTTTTAAGAAGGGCAGGTGTTGCTGTTGATAAACTCCATATTACCTTCTTAAGTGAAGCTGTGAATGATGTAAAAAGTGAAAGTATCAATACCGCTGATTATGCCCCAGATGATTTTCAGATAATTAACAAAGAAGTGTACGTACATTGCCCCAACGGTTATGGTAAAACCAAATTGAACAATACTTTTTTTGAAAAAATTTTAGCCGTTCCATGCACCACACGTAATTGGAAAACAACCAATAAGTTGCTGGAACTCATGAAAGCATATTCATAATTCTGTTTACATCTTGTTAACTGATGATAATCATCAATGATCAAACGACTTAAGAAAAAAATTTTAAAATAAAACTTTAACTTCGCACAGCAATAAAAAATTAAACTGATGGAATTAAACAAATACAGTAAAACCGTTACACAAGACGAGTCGCAACCTGCTTCACAAGCAATGCTTTATGGAACAGGGTTAACAGATGATGATATGAAAAAACCACAAGTAGGAATTGCTTCTACTTGGTACGAAGGCAACACGTGTAACATGCACTTAAACGGTTTATCTGATTGGGTTAAGGAAGGTGTTGTAAAAGAAAATTTGGTGGGTATGCGCTTTAACACCATTGGTGTAAGTGATGGTATTTCTAATGGTACCGAAGGGATGCGCTACTCTTTAGCGTCACGCGAAATTATTGCAGACTCTATAGAAGCGCTTACCGGTGCACATTACTACGATGGCTTGGTTACCATCGCTGGATGTGATAAAAATATGCCAGGTGCGGTAATGGCCATGATTCGTTTAAATCGTCCTTCATTGATGGTTTATGGTGGTACCATTGCCTCCGGAAAATATAAAGGTCAAACCTTAAATATTATATCTGCATTTGAAGCGCTTGGAGAAAAAATTGCAGGCAATTTAAATGATGAAGACTATAAAGGAATTATTAAAAATTCTTGTCCAGGTGCTGGTGCATGCGGGGGTATGTATACCGCTAATACCATGTCGTCGGCTATAGAAGCATTGGGCTTATCATTGCCTTATAGTTCTTCTAACCCAGCTTTAAGTAAAGAAAAACACAATGAGTGCTTAACGGCAGGTAAGTATGTGAAGGTTTTATTAGAAAAAGACATTAAACCATTAGACATCTTAACCAAGAAGTCGTTTGAAAATGCCTTTAGACTGATTGTGGTATTGGGTGGTTCAACCAATGCGGTATTGCACTTATTGGCCATTGCTAAAACGGCAGGCATAGAGTTTAACTTAAAAGACATGGAAGCGTTGAATGCCAACACGCCTGTATTAGCCGACTTAAAGCCAAGTGGTAAATACTTAATGGAAGATTTATTTGCCATGGGTGGTGTACCTGCGGTAATGAAGTTTATGTTGGAGCAAGGTATGTTGCATGGCGATTGTTTAACCGTAACTGGAAAAACAATTGCAGAAAATTTAGCAGAAGTACCTGCCTTGCCTGCTGATCAAGAAATTATTTTACCATTAGATAAGCCCGTGAAGGCTGATGGTCACTTACGTATTTTATATGGCAACTTAGCACCAGATGGTTCAGTTGCAAAAATTACTGGTAAAGAAGGAGAAAAGTTTAGCGGCCCTGCTAAAGTATTTGAAAGTGAATTTGGATTGATTCAAGGTATATCAAGTGGAGAAGTAAAAGCAGGACAAGTAATAGTAATTAGAAATGAAGGACCTAAAGGTGCGCCAGGTATGCCAGAAATGTTAAAACCAACATCTGCATTAATTGGTGCTGGTTTGGGTAATAGCGTTGCACTGATAACTGATGGCAGATTCTCTGGCGGTACACACGGCTTTGTGGTAGGACATGTTAGTCCAGAAGCTTTTGAAGGTGGCCCAATTGGCTTGGTAAAAGATGGGGATAATATTACCATTGATGCGGTGGCCAATAAAATTGATTTGGATATTTCTGATGAAGAAATGGCAGAAAGAAAGAAAAACTGGAAGCCAGTTGAGTTACGTGTAAAATCAGGCGCTTTGTACAAATACGCTAAATTGGTTAGTTCTGCTAGCGAAGGTTGTGTAACAGATATGTAAAGAGTTAAAACAAGAAATATTGGATAAGAAAATTTCCACTTTTCTAAAAACGAATAAACTATTTTCTTTTTGCACCACCACTGAAAATGAGCCCTATTGCGCAAGTTGCTTTTATGCTTTTGCGGATGAAGGTGACTATTTGGTTTTTAAATCAAGTAAAGAAACCAAGCACATTACTGACGCTTTACTAAACCCCAACTGTGCGGGTACCATTACGCCCGATATAGATAAGGTGGCCACCATAAAAGGCATTCAATTTACGGGTACGTTTCTTCAGCCACAAGATGATTTACTCGATAACCTCAAAAAAGTATACTACAAAAAGTTTCCGTTTGCCTTAACCATGCCAGGTGATGTGTGGGCCGTGCAATTGAACAAAATAAAAATGACGGATAACACCCTGGGCTTTGGCAAAAAATTGCATTGGGAGAGGGGGAAATAGAAGGTAGCCCTCCTACGCCTAAAAGGCTCCGGCGGGTAAAAATTTAGGAGTTAGAAGACAGAAGTTAGGAGGAAGTCCACCTACGCCAAGAATTCGGTGGATAAATAGATGGTAGCATTGAGTAGGCAGTAGTTTAGTTGGCTGTTTCGATCTGCCCATTACATTGTCAACTTGATAGAAACGAAACCCTCTTCCCTTCCGGCCATTGATCAAGACGATGACGATGGAGAGAATACCGGCATTCAAGAAGCAGCAATAAGTTCAAAGGAAATCATTAGTAAAACCGTTTAGCTCCATAGGAGATCAAACGGCTGCACTTATGATTTACAAAGAATGCAGCTGCTGCTGCTAGTAAGCCTTGACTTTTTGGGTTCGTTTTGGGTCAAGCCAAAAGGAACAAAACAGTTTTTCGAAGAACGACTTTTCAAATAACACACATTTCCTTAATTGACTGTAACTACAACCACAAAAATTCCTCTGTCCCGATAGCTATCGGGTGCGAGCATAAAACCATATTAAAAGCGTATTGGCATGAAACCATTATATTTATGGCACTATTATTTCAATCCAATAATTTAAAACACTTTAAATTATCACTATGAAATTAAATCGTAACAAAATTGTAGCAGTAATTGCCTTGCTAAGTGTTCTTACATTTTCGGCCTGCAAAAAAATGCGCTATGTTACCATGGATGCTTTGCAGCCAGCACAAATTGCCTTTCCGGCTCATGTAAAAAAACTGTTGATAGTAAACCGTACCAAATTTGAAAAGAACCGGGCGGTTAATATTATTGAGGGTGTATTAACCGGTGAAATGCCTGGTGAAGACAAAGCCAATGTGCAGGAGTTGATGACGGTGATGCAACAAACATTAGCACAATCACCACGTTTTGAAATCGTATTAGCTACCGAAGTGCTAGGTGGAAACAGTGTTACTGCCAGCTTCCCTTCCTCCTTGGAATGGAGTAAAATAGAAGAATTGTGTAACCAATACCAAGCAGATGCTGTGCTGGCTATTGAAGTATACGATTCTGATTTTATAGTAACCAATGGTAAGCGTTTGGTTGATAAAAAAGTGGACAATAACGGCAGTTCCAAAACCATAAAGGTGGATGAATATTACGCCGAAGGGGTGGCCAATGTTAAAGTTGGTTTTAAGGTATACAACCCAAAGGGGCGCTCAATAATTGATCAACAATTGTTTAGTCGAAGCAATACGTGGCAGGGGGTTGGTAGCACTGCTACCGATGCAGCACTTAACTTAATTGGCAAGGTACAAGCTACCAAACAGGTAACCAAAACGGCAGGGATTAGTTATGCCCACAAAATTGCAGCCATGCCCATTAAAATTAAACGGGCTTTTTATGCCAAAGGTCGTGCTGCTGAAATTGCAACAGGTAAACGACAAGCAGATGTAAACGATTGGCAAGGCGCCATTGAAACCTGGGAAGCGGGTGTTGCTAATGCCAGTAATAAGGATGCCGGCAAATTGTGTTACAACATAGCCGTTGCTTATGAAGTGCTGGGCGATTTACCCAAAGCCAAAGAATGGGTGAGCAAAGCCTATGTAGATTATGGCAATAAAAAAGCACGCAGCTATGCTAGCACCCTGGATAGAAGAGTACAATCTGACCAACGAGTGAATGAGCAATTGAAGTAACCCCAACTATTCTTAACAGTTTGAACAAAAGATTAATATTATACTTCCTTTGTTTTTCATTGGCTAAAATAACAGCACAAAATGCACAACCGCTATTTGAATCCCTACCTGCTTCCAAAACCAACATCCACTTTGAGAACAAGGTATTTACAAAACCTGGCTTTAATATTTTGCACTACTTCTACCATTATAATGGTGGCGGAGTAGCCATAGGCGATATAAATAATGATGGCTTACTGGATGTTTATTTAACGGCCAATAACAAAGGTGGCAATAAATTATACCTCAACAAGGGCAACTTTAAATTTGAAGATATTACGCAAAAAGCAAGAGTAGCTGGCAAGTCCGACTTCTGTTCAGGTGTTACCATGGCGGATGTAAATGGTGACGGACTCCTAGATATTTATGTTTCGTCCGTTACTAAAATATACAAATTGCAGGGTGGTAATCAACTGTTCATTAACCAAGGTAATAACACGTTTAAGGATGAAACCAAAGCTTATGGCTTAAACGTATCTGGAACAATCGTACAAAGTGCTTTTTTCGATTATGACCATGATGGCGACTTGGATTGTTTTATACTAAGCATGTCATTACGCAAGAACTTTCCCATTCCCATGGTTAATGCTAGGTATAAAACAGATACCCTTTTCAAAAGCCTTTTATTAAAAAATAATTTAAGTGAAGGAAAAAAAGTGTTTACGGATGTTACTAAAGAAGCGGGTATTTACCAAAGTAATATTTCTTACGGCTTAGGCATTTCTGTAGCAGATATTAATAACGATGGCTGGGAAGATATTTATATAGGTAACGACTTTTATGAAAGTGATTATTACTATATAAACAACAA
>CAXHCC010000017.1:0-24350 GCA_964014945.1 uncultured bacterium
CAATTATATAATTTCTATCTATTAATAATTTATGGGTTGAAGAGTAAAACAATTTTCCAGAAGACCCTTTAAGGTGATCCATCACATTATTCACCATTAAACTTGAAAATCCAAATCGCTTAACGTACTCAAAAAGGTATGAAGAAGGTGCTTTCGTTTTTAACAAAGTCTCAATCGTAATAAATAGTTCATTCCCTTTCATTGTTACAATATTGTTTCTTTCTTTCTCTATCGCATCGTTATATATTAATTCTACCTCTTTTAAATGTTCAATACTTGCAGCTAATGTTTTGTCGAATGAAGGGTTCAATTCCCTTATCAAGGGTAGAATCGTATTCCTAATATTATTCCTTACGTACTTATTAGATGCGTTACTAGCGTCTTCGCGATAAGGAATATTATTGGCTTTAGCATGTAACAAAATTTCTTGCTTTGTCATTTCTAACAAAGGCCTGACCAACTTATCTTTTTTTGTACTAATACCAGACAAACCAGCAATTCCAGATCCTCGAAGCATGTTTATAAAAAAAGTTTCTACAGCATCGTTTTGATGATGTGCGGTTAAAATATAATTGTAACCTTCCTCCATTCTAACTTTTTCAAACCAGATATATCTAAGTTCCCTAGCAGCCATTTGGGTTGACACTCTCTTCTCTTTTGCGTAGTGTTCCGTATTAAAACGTGTTACGTGAAAAGGAACTTCTAACTCTTGCGCAAATCGCCTTACAAACAGCTCATCCTTATCACTTTCTTTTCCTCTTAACCCAAAATTACAATGAGCAACTCCAATATTATAATTTAACGAGGATAGCAAAGAACACAGCACCATTGAATCTACCCCTCCACTAACAGCCACAAGGAGTTTGTCCGTATTTGAAAACAACTCATGACGTTGAATATAATCTTGAAACCTGCTAATCATTTGTATTTGTTCCTTTACCGCCGCCAACTGCATTCACCATTGCCTTTGCTTTTAATAAACACTCTTCGTATTCATCGTTCGGGTTAGACAAATGAGTTATGGCACTACCCACCATAAACGATGCATATTTCTTTGATGAGTTATACAAAACACTTCTAATAATAACGTTAAAATCAAAATCACCATTTGGAGAAATGTAACCCAAAGCACCCGAATACGCACCTCGCTTGGTACATTCTAAATTATCAATTAGTTGCATTGCCCTCACTTTTGGCGCCCCGGTCATAGAGCCCATAGGAAATAATGATTCAATAATATTTGCAAACGTTGTACCCTCTTTTACGTTACAACTAATAGTTGAAATTAATTGATGAACCTGCTTAAAACTATACACTTCGAGGTACTCATCTACATTAACTGTTCCTGGATCAGCAACCCGAGACATATCGTTACGAACAATATCCACAATCATCGTATTTTCGCTTTTTTCTTTAGAACTGTTTCTCAAACTCCTTTTTAACTCTTCATCCTCTACAACTATAGACGAGCGCTTTTTTGTACCTTTTATGGGTTGAGAAATTAAGTGTCTCCCCTCCTTCCGAATAAATCGTTCTGGGCTTGCACTTATGATATAATGTTCCCTCAATTTACAAAATGCTGAAAATGGAGCTTTAGAAATTCTGTTTAGGTTGTAGTAGATTTCTGAAGGAGCCAAGGTGCAATTGCGCAAATAATATTCATGACAGAAATTCACTTCATACACATCTCCCTTTTGAATAAACGTTTTAAGTTTTTCCACAATATTCACGTACTCATCCCTTGACAACCTGCTACTGATAGTATGTAAGTGAGATTTGAAAGGCTTGTCAAAATTCTTACTAGAAAACGGCAAAGAACTAAGAAACCGCTGAACACCATCTGCATTAATACCGCTATCAGACCATAAATAAGTAGCATCATAATCACATTCAATTACAAAGTCAGGCACAACAAAGTTTAATACAAAAAAGTTAAGCTCGTCATTATTAACTGAATTCAACTCTTCTATGTCGTTCTTCAAATCATAACTTATATAACCAAATTTCCAACCGCTGTACTCATCTATAAACCGCTGCAATTCTTTGATGGCACCACTTGAATTTCGTATAGACAATTCTTTGCTTGTACCAAGCGCTATTATTCTCTTTGTAAACACAAACCCATCAGTATTCTCCTCTGCATTTGAATCAAACACAAAGCAAGATTCATAGGCAGCATCAAGCTTTTCTAGGTCAAGCTTATTCCAATTAAAGGAAGATTCGATTTTCTTTTTAATAAGCACGTACAAATATAGCTTTCCTCCTTATCTCTCCAAACATTATACAAACTACCAACTTATTATTTGTAAAAAGCTGTACGCAATTCTTAATTCTCTTCGCATCAAGAATAAGCAATATTTCAGCTTTCTTCTCAACAGTTTCCCACCAATAAATAAGTTATTAAAGAATACTCACTATCGAATAAAAAAAGTCGATTAACCAGCAATAGTAAGGCTTGTAAAAATTGTAAGGGTTTACCGAATTAAACTTTTGCTTGCCACAACTTATTAAGAAAATCAAAAGTTTTCAACAAAGTGGTAAATTGTGGTAAAAAGTGGGAAATTTGTTTGTATTTTTACCACATCCAGAAAGCACACACAATGGAAAATTTATTCGGAGTTTATGAATGTAATGCAGACGCCAAAGGGCGTGTGATGCTTCCTGCAGCTTTCAAAAAGCAACTTAAAAACGATTTAAAAAAGGGCTTTGTAATGAAGCGAAGCATCTTTAGTAAATCCATCGAAATCTACCCGATCGCAACATGGAATGGGATGGTGAAAGAAGTAAACAAACTCAACAAGTTTGTTAAGAAGAATGTTGAGTTTATTCGCCTATTTAATTATGGCGTTGTTCCTGTTGACCTTGACAATTCTGGTCGAATCCTAATTTCAAAAGACTTGGCCAAGTTTTCTGGTATTAAGAAGCAAGTGGTTATGGCTGCAGCCGGGGACAGAATTGAAGTGTGGGATAAAAGAGCTTATGAAAACTTTATAAAAGCAGGCTCAACTGATTTTGAAAAATTAGCGGAAGATGTGATGGGAGGAATTAACGCATCGGAAAACGAAGAATAATGCATTACCACCTACCTGTCTTATTAAATGAGTGTTTAGATGGTTTGTCCATCAACCCGGAAGGCACCTATGTGGATGTCACTTACGGTGGTGGTGGGCATTCAAAAGAAATATTAAATAGACTAACAACAGGTAAACTATATGCATTTGACCAAGATGCAGATGCACATAGAAACAAAAGCGACAGTAGCAATCTCACGCTTATAAAACACAATTTTCGTTTTTTGAAAAATTTTCTACGGTATTACAATGCAATACCAGTAGATGGGATTCTTGCAGACTTAGGGGTTTCTTCTCATCAGTTTGATACAAAAGAAAGAGGGTTTTCTACACGTTTTGATGACGCGGAATTAGATATGCGCATGAATACAAAAACTGGTAAAGATGCCGCATTCATCATCAACAATTACAACGAGCAAAAACTCCAAAATATATTTAAAGAGTATGGTGAAATTAAAAACGCAAAACAGCTTGCAAGAGCATTAGTTGAATCAAGAACGAACCATCACATAAGTACTGTTGGCGAACTAAAATCGGCAACAAAAAAACAAGCAACCAAGGGCAAAGAAAACAAGTATTACGCTCAAGTATTTCAAGCGCTTCGAATAGAAGTAAATGAGGAATTAAAAGCGCTAAAAAAAATGCTTTCTCAAAGCATAGATGTACTAAAACCTGGAGGGAGGCTTGTTGTAATGTCGTACCATTCGTTGGAAGACAAACTCGTAAAAAACCTTATGAAGAGTGGGAATTTGAAAGGTGATATTGAACAAGATTTCTTTGGAAATAAGCTTTCACCTTTCAACATGATAACTAAAAAACCCATCGCTCCTACAGACAATGAAGTTAATAGCAACCCAAGGGCAAGGAGTGCAAAATTACGAATAGCGGAAAAAGTTTAATAATTGGATAAGAAGAAAGACAATATAGAACAAAAACCTAAAGACGATCAAGTCTTACGTTCAGTTGCGAATGTTGTTAGCGGAAATTTTCTGTCAAGGGAAGTTATGTTAAAAAACTTCCCATTTATTCTCTTCCTATCCCTGTTGGCCATTTGCTACATAACCTATGGATATTACTCGGACGACCAAATTCGAAAATTAAACCGACTCACGAGTGAATTAAAAGAATTAAAAACCCGCCATGTGGTTATCAAAGACTCCCTGGTTATTAAAAGCAAACAAACTGAAGTAAGTAAAGCACTTGCGCATACAGGGATTAAAGAAAGTGTGGTGCCGCCAAAAAAAATATTAATAACCAAGCCAAACAAACCAATCAAATAATTTGAACGAGAAGAAAGACATATTGTGGCGAATTTATCTTGTGTATTTCATCACTTGCTTTATTGCGTTTGCAATCGTTTACAAAATTTTTCTGATTCAAATACCGGAAGGGGAAAAATGGAGAGCAAAAGCTGAAAATTTTTCCACGAAGTTGTTTAGCATAGAAGCCGTGAGGGGAAACATTTTTGATGCTAATGGAGTGCTTCTTGCAACATCCTTACCCTATTACGAAGTTGGTATTGACTTACAAGTAGAAGCATTAACGGACAAGATTTTTGAAGACAACGTAGACTCTCTTGCCTTTTCATTTTCCAAATTGTATCCTGACGTAAGCCAAAGTCGTTACAAAAAAATGCTGGTTCGTGCTCGTCAAGACTCTACACGAAGATACTTGAGACTAAGAAGAAATGTATCCTACTTAGAACTACAACAGATTAAAAAGTTCCCAATAATTCGGAAAGGAAGAAACAGAGGCGGGTTTACCTACTCTCAAACTTACAAAAGGGAACACCCATATAAAGGTTTAGCTGCTCGAACAATTGGCAAGTACAACAAAGAAGGAACCGGGAAATCATATGGATTAGAAATTGCCTATCACAATGACTTACAAGGTGAAAATGGAAAAAGGCTTATGCAAAAAATTGCTGGTGGTGTATGGAAACCAATTGAAGAAGATGAAACGCTGCAACTAGAAGATGGCGCGGATATAGTTTCAACAATAGATATTAATATTCAAGATGTTGCATCAACCTCTTTAATGAAAAGCTTAAAAAAGTACAATGCTAGCTACGGCTGCTTAGTACTTATGGAGGTGGCTACAGGACATGTAAAGGCAATTGCAAACTTAACCAAAACGAAGTCTGGTAACTATGTAGACAAGCTGAACTATGCAGTTGGCAGAGCCACCGTACCAGGTTCAACATTTAAACTTATGTCTTTGGTAGCGGTAATGGAAGACTTTGGAGTAACCCTTGAAGAAACAGTGGACGTCGGCAAAGGGTTTTGCTTTTTCAGCAATATTAAGGTTAGCGACTCGCACACTCCAGATAACCCAGTAATGACGGTTAAAGAAATTTTTGAACAGTCATCAAATGTCGGCGTAACAAAACTCATTCATCGATACTATTCTAAAAAACCTCAAATGTTTATAGACAAACTCTATACAATGAACTTAAACACCCCTTTGGGAGTAAGCATTCCTGGAGAAGCAAAACCTTATATCAAATCAACCGATGACAAAAGCTGGTCAGCTATATCATTGCCATGGATGAGCTATGGATATGAAACAGACATTACACCTTTGCAAATAGTTTCTTTTTACAATGCAATTGCAAACAATGGAAAACTCGTACGTCCTCAATTTGTAAAAGAAATTAGACGACGAGACGAAGTAATAAAAAGCTTCCCTACGGTAACAATCAATCCATCCATCTGTTCCCAATCAACAGTAGAAAAAGCACGATTAATGATGGAAGGGGTGGTCGAGAATGGTACTGCTCGGAGTTTAAAAGCAGCAAACTACAAGATTGCTGGTAAAACAGGAACGGCTCAGATGGGAAGAGTAGATGGAAAAATGACCTACCAAGCATCCTTTGTAGGATACTTTCCGGCAGACAACCCAAAATACTCATGTATAGTTGTGGTTACTGCTCCATCGGGTGATGTATACTACGGAAGTGCTGTAGCTGGACCGGTATTTAAGGACGTTGCAGATAAGGTATATGCAACATCGTTAGATATACATGAAGCAGTTAACAGTGAAAATACAGAAGTAGCTAAGCAATCACCAAGCAAAAAAACTGCAGCAAACATAGCGTTAAGAAACGTCTTAAATGTTCTTGAAATAGACACAAAAAAATACGACGGTTATGCTGATAGTGATTGGATAAGAACCTCCAAGATAAATAAACATTCAACCCAGATTTCAAAAGCAACATTTGAAGAAACGCTCAAGAAGAATGTAGTACCAAACTTAATAGGACTAACAGCTCCTGACGCATTATACTTGCTTGAGTCACACGGTCTGAGAGTAGAAATTATTGGAAAAGGATCTGTTCGTAATCAATCATTATTGGCAGGAAGCAAATTCACCAAAGGAACAACTATAACACTAGAATTGAGTTAATGAAGTTGCTTAAAGACATATTATATAAAGTTGGAATACTCGAGGTTAGCGGTTCTACCAATGTTGCGATTTCCAACATTCAATTTGATTCGAGAAAAATTGAAAAGGACAATCTATTTGTTGCAATAAAAGGCTCTATCAGCGATGGCCACAAGTATATTAATGACACAATAGAAAGTGGGGCTATAGCCATACTGTGCGAACAATTTCCAGAAAACACCCAAGAAAGAACTACATATATAAAAGTATCTAACGCATCAAAAGCATTAGGAATAATTGTTAGCAATTTCTTCGACAACCCATCGGAAAAAATAAAGCTAGTTGGAGTTACCGGCACTAACGGAAAAACCACAATCGCAACACTTTTGTTTCAACTATTTAGAAATATGGGACACAAAGCTGGGTTGTTGTCTACTGTTGCCAATCAAATAAACACATCAATAATTCCATCTACTCACACCACCCCTGACGCCATTCAGCTTAACAAACTATTAGCTCAAATGATAGAGGATGGATGCTCTTATTGTTTTATGGAAGTTAGCTCACACTCAATTGAGCAAAATAGAGTTTCTGGTCTTGAATTTACTGGAGGGGTTTTCAGCAATATAAGTCATGATCATTTAGATTATCACAAAACATTTGACAATTACATAAAAGCAAAAAAACAATTTTTTGACGAACTGAGCGCGAACGCATTTGCATTGACAAACAAAGACGATGCCATTGGTGAAATAATGTTACAAAACACGAAAGCAACAAGGTACACATACGCTTTACAGTCTATGGCAGACTTTAAATGCAAAATTATTGAAAATCAAATTACCGGATTACAATTAAATATCAACAACAAAGAAGTTTGGAGTAAGTTAATAGGAAGCTTTAACGCTTATAATCTACTCGCAGTTTATGCAACAGCAGTATTACTTGAACAAGACGAAACAAGCATATTAACGGCTCTTAGCACCCTTAACGCGGTTGAAGGGAGGTTTGACTACATACGAAATAACAAGGGAGTAATTGGTATTGTAGATTATGCACACACGCCTGATGCGTTGCAAAATGTACTTGGCACCATAAACGATATAAGAACCGGAAACGAAAAGGTAATTACCGTTGTAGGATGTGGCGGTGAACGGGACATTGAAAAGCGACCTGCAATGTCCAAAATCGCATGTGACTTAAGCGGAAAAGTGATCCTTACATCTGATAATCCCAGAAGCGAAGATGTAAGAGAAATAATTACACAAATGGAGAAGGGTGTAGATACGGTTAACAGAAAAAAAACCTTGTCCATTCCGGATAGAAGCGAAGCAATAAAAACAGCTTGCTCATTATCCGAACCAGGAGACATCATTTTGATTGCAGGTAAGGGACATGAAAAATATCAAGACATAAAAGGAGTTAAGCATCCATTTGACGACATGCTTGTGTTACAAGAAAACCTAAAATTATTTGAATAATAATGTTCTACTATTTATTTCAATATTTAGACCAACAACTTGATATTCCTGGGGCAGGCGTATTTCAATACATCTCGTTTCGCGCTTCATTAGCTATCATAGTTTCCCTAATTATATCTCTTCTTTTAGGAAAAAGAATAATTAACCTACTCCATAACAAGCAGGTTGGAGAAACGGTTAGAGACCTTGGACTAGAAGGTCAACTTGAAAAAAAGGGGACACCTACAATGGGTGGGTTAATCATAATTGCCGGGATTATTATACCAACATTATTATTCGCCAAACTACATAACATTTATATCATATTACTGCTAATAACAACAGTATGGTTAGGTACAATTGGTTTCATAGATGATTACATCAAAGTATTTAAAAAAGATAAAGAGGGGTTAGCAGGAAAATTTAAAGTACTAGGGCAAATTGGAATAGGCCTAGTAGTTGGAATCGTTTTATATAGCCATGAAGATGTTGTGGTAAGAGAGCGTATTAACAGCAGTGATGAACACACCTATTCCATTGAGTCAGACGTTTCCCAGACACCCGCCCAAAGCATACCTAAATACTCTAAAACAAACAGCCACTCAACAAAAACTACAATTCCATTCTTTAAAAACAATGAGTTTGATTACTCCTCACCACTTTCGTTTCTAGGAAATGGTTACCAAAAATGGGCATGGTTAATTTTCATCCCTATTGTAATATTAATTGTAACCGCTGTTTCCAATGGCGCCAACATAACAGATGGTATTGATGGGTTAGCTACTGGAACATCGGCCATAATCGGAGTTACGCTGGCAGTACTTGCTTACTTATCCGGCAATAAAATTTTTGCTGACTACTTAAACATCATGTACATCCCCTATTCGGGAGAGATGGTAATATTCATTGCCGCTTTTGTTGGAAGTTGTATCGGTTTCCTATGGTACAATTCATTTCCTGCACAAGTATTTATGGGCGACACTGGTAGTCTGGCATTAGGAGGTATTATTGCGGTATTCGCCATTGCCATAAGAAAAGAACTTCTTCTACCAATTCTTTGCGGAATATTCTTGATTGAAAACCTCTCAGTTATACTTCAGGTGGCCTATTTCAAATTAATGAAGAGAAAACACGGAATTGAATTTGCTCGAGCCAACAGACTATTTAAAATGGCGCCACTGCATCACCATTATCAGAAAATGGGAATGCACGAATCGAAAATAGTTTCGCGCTTTTGGATTATAGGAATTATGCTAGCGGTACTAGCCTTGGTAACGCTAAAATTAAGATAAGCTAAATGCAGAAGACAAACACATCTGTTAACAATAATCATCTACACAAAGTGGTAATACTAGGTGGTGGAGAAAGTGGTACGGGGGCAGCTGTTTTAGCCAAATCAAAAGGGTTTGATGTGTTTTTAAGCGACAAAGGGGTAATCGCCAACCAATTCAAAAAAACGTTAAGCAATCATAATATTAAGTGGGAAGAAGGAACACATTCCTTAAGTTCTATTCTTGACGCAAATGAGGTGATAAAAAGTCCTGGCATTCCAAATACATCTTCCGTGGTACGGGAAATAAAAGGAAAAGGAATACAGGTTATTTCTGAAATAGAATTTGCAGGAAGGTATACAAACGCAAAGAAAATTTGTATAACTGGAAGCAATGGTAAAACCACTACCACCTTACTTACCGAGCACATTTTAAAAAGTGCCGGATATAAGGTGTCAGTCGCTGGCAATATTGGTAAAAGTTTAGCTATGCAAATTGCAATGCAATCGGATAGCGAATACTATGTAATTGAGCTAAGCAGCTTTCAGCTAGAAGACATTTATCATTTCACTCCTGACATAGCAGTGTTGCTCAACATTACTCCAGATCATTTAGACAGATACGATAATAGCATGTTAAAATACGCTGCTGCCAAAATGAGAATAACGCAATCTCAAACGAGAGAACATTCCTTCATCTACTGCATGGATGACAATGTGATTAAAGAAGAATTATCCAAAAAAAAAACGCGAGCACAATTGGTACCCTTTTCAATAAAACAAAAAACAACCAAAGGCGCCTATTTAAACGAAAACAATCAATTAACAATTAATATAAACAACAACAATCCTTTAATTATGACAATTCAAGAACTCGCCCTACAAGGAAAACACAACGTTTACAATTCAATGGCTGCAGGTGTTACAGCAAGCATTCTAGGAATCAGAAAAGATATTATTCGCGAAAGCCTTTCCGACTTTCATAACATTGAACACCGATTAGAAGTTATTGGAAATGTTCATGGAATTGAATTTATAAATGATTCAAAAGCTACAAATGTAAACTCTACATGGTATGCACTAGAAAGCATGGAAAAGCCTGTAATACTAATACTTGGAGGAATTGACAAAGGAAACGATTACTCAATTCTAAACGATTTAATAAAAGACAAGGTTAAAGCAATTATTTGCCTAGGAAGTGATAACAAAAAAATCATTAAGGCTTTTGGAAAAATTACTAACGAAATTGTTGAAGCCTCTTCAGCGAAGGAAGCAGTTGACCAATCTTACAAATTAGGTAAAAAGGGGGATGCAGTTTTACTATCACCTGCATGTGCAAGTTTTGATTTGTTTGAGGATTTTGAAGATCGTGGTAACCAATTTAAAGAAGCGGTAAGAGGTTTGTAAAACTTATTAATGAATTTGTTTAAATACATAAAAGGCGACAAGGTAATTTGGATTGTGGTTTTACTACTATCCATCATATCTGTTTTGGTTGTTTACAGTGCAGTTGTTGCCCTTGCATATCGTTATAAAGGAGGCGATACAACATCGTATTTAATCAAACATGTATTTATAATTTGTTCTGGAATATTACTAATGTATCTTGTTCACAAAGTGAAATATTCTTATTTCTCAAGAATGTCGCAAATAGCGGTGATATTATCATACCCCCTATTGCTCTATACATTATTTTTTGGCCTCAGTGCTGGAGAAGCATCAAGATGGATTTCTATACCAGGTACATCTCTTACATTTCAAACTTCAGATTTTGCCAAACTTGCAATTATTACATATGTAGCAAGAACACTATCAATGAAGCAAAAAAACATTAACGATTTTTATAAATCGTTTGTACCGATTGTACTTCCCATAATAGGCATTTGCTTGCTAATACTTCCTGCAAACTTTTCAACTGCTGCTCTACTATTCTTAACCTGTTTTGTTCTAATGTTTATAGGAAGGGTGCATTGGAAGCATTTATTAGTTATAGTTGGGAGCTGTTTAGCAGCAATCGGATTAATCATTACGTTAATATTTGTTGCTCCGGATGTGTTACCTAGAGGAAAAACATGGAAAGCGAGAATAGAAAACTTTATAAGCGGAGACAGCAAAAGTAATTTTCAAGCAGAGCAAGCCAAAGTAGCAATTGCAACGGGTGGGTTATTTGGTAAAGGGCCAGGCAATAGCACCCAACGCAACTTTTTACCTCAAGCTTCATCCGATTTTATTTTTGCTATCCTGATTGAAGAATGGGGCTTCTTAACAGCATTTATCATTATTTTTTTATACCTTATATTACTATATCGAGGTGTAAGGATAGCAAACAATAGCCAACAACGGTTTGGCACCCTGCTTGCTTTTGGCCTATCTTTTAACTTGGTATTCCAAGCAATGATTAATATGGCAGTGGCCGTAAATTTATTTCCCGTTACAGGGCAGCCTTTACCCTTGGTGAGTATGGGAGGAACGTCCATATGGTTTACAAGTATTGCGGTTGGAATGTTATTAAGCATCAGCCATGGTATAAAATCATTAAAACATAAAGGAGGTGAAATTGCAACAGCTTAAAGTAATTATAAGTGGAGGAGGTACTGGAGGACATATTTTTCCGGCTATTGCAATTGCCAATGCAATTAAAAAATGTAGGCCAAATGCTGATTTTCTATTTGTTGGAGCAAAAGGTAAAATGGAAATGGAAAAAGTTCCAGCAGCAGGCTACCCGATTAAAGGCTTGTGGATAAGTGGAATACAGCGAAAACTCACCTTGCAAAACTTACTCTTTCCATTGAAATTAATTTACAGTTTAATAGTTGCTCGAAAAATTCTTACACAATATAAACCCCAAATTGTGATTGGAACAGGAGGATTTGCCAGTGGACCTGTTTTGAAAATAGCATCCAATAATAATATTCCTACGTTAATACAGGAGCAAAATTCATTCGCTGGAATTACAAATAAGTTACTGGGAAAAAAAGTAGATAAGATTTGCGTTGCTTATGAAGGTATGGATAAGTTCTTCCCAAAAAATAAAATTCTGCTAACCGGCAATCCAGTACGGCAGGATGTAGTTGATATAGAGGGCAAAAAGGAATATGGGCTAAAGCACTTTAACCTATCGCCAAACAATACAACAATTCTTGTAATCGGTGGAAGCTTGGGTGCCTTAACCATAAATGAGAGTATAAACCTCTGCATTGACAAAATAGCAGACAACAACATTCAGTTGGTATGGCAAACTGGAAAAGCATATTTTGAAACTGCAAAAATCAACACTAAAAAATACTCTGATAAAGGGATTTTCTGTTACGATTTTATACACCAAATGGATTTAGCTTATGCTGTCGCTGACATTGTAATTTCACGTGCAGGTGCAAGTTCAGTTTCTGAACTTTGCTTAGTGAGTAAACCATGCATTTTAATTCCTTCTCCAAATGTTGCAGAGGATCACCAAACAAAAAACGCTAAAGCGTTAGTTGATAAAAATGCAGCCATACTTATAAAGGATAAGGATGCACGACATCAACTATGGGATAAAATAACAGAGTTAATTAGTAACGTTGACCAACAAAAAGCTTTAGCAGAGAACATTGCCAAGTTAGCGCTTAATAACTCTGCGGATGTTATTGCTAAAGAAGCATTAGCACTTATTGAAACTGACAAATGAATATCGACAACATAAATAAAGTTTATTTCATTGGCATTGGTGGTATTGGCATGAGTTCTCTTGCCAGATATTTTAAATCGATTGGTAAAGAAGTTGCAGGTTACGACAAAACACCAACTAGCCTAACAACGGCCTTAGAAGAGGAAGGGATTAAAATACACTTTACGGACAACGTAGAAAATATTAGTAAAACGTTTAAGAAAAATGAAGAAACGCTTATAGTGTTCAGTCCTGCAGTACCTAAAAGTAATAACGAACTGCAATTCTTTGTAAAAAACAATTTCCAGATTAAAAAGCGAGCAGAAGTATTGGGGTTAATTACAAACAACAAAAAAAGCATTGCAGTAGCTGGCACCCATGGTAAAACAACTACATCTACGTTAATTGCTCACATATTAAAGTGCGCAAATTTAGAACCATCTGCATTTCTTGGTGGCATAAGTCAAAACTATGAAAGCAATATCCTAATAGGTAATAACCCAGATGGGTATGTTGTGGTAGAGGCAGACGAGTATGATAGATCATTTCTAAATCTTCATCCAACCTTTGCTGTTATTACTTCGGTAGATGCGGATCATTTAGATATATACGGTGACCTCAACTATTTATATGAGTCATATTCTTTGTTTGCGAACCAAGTAAGTTCAACTTTAACAATTAACAATTCTGTAGTAGGGAAAATTAACCAACCTAATAACAGCTGTGTCTACGGAACATTTAATGGCACCTCCAATTACTTTGCTCAAAACATTACCGTATCTGAGGCAGAGTACCATTATGAAGTTGTAACACCTTCCAAAACCATCAAAAATTTAACGCTTGGACTTCCTGGTGACCACAACGTAGAAAACTCTATTGCCGCAATCGCTATTGCAGAGCAACTTAATATACCAGAAGAAATTATTCGCACTTCATTAAAATCATTTACCGGTGTAAAACGAAGATTTGAGTATCAAATAAAAACGGATCGACTAGTTTATATCGATGATTATGCACACCACCCTTCTGAATTGAAAGCGTGCATAAATTCAATTAAAAAAATGTACCCAAATAAAAAGATTACTGGCATTTTTCAACCTCACCTTTTTACGCGTACGCGTGACTTTGCAAATGAATTTGCCAATAGCCTTGACTTATTAGATGAATGTTTCTTAATGGATATTTACCCTGCAAGAGAGCTGCCAATTGAAGGAGTTAACGCTACTATGCTATTAAATAAGATGAAGCTTGAGCGCAAAAAGCATTGCAAATTCAATACTGTTTTGGACGAAATAAATAGCGATGATATTGATGTATTGCTAACACTTGGTGCAGGTGATATTGACACCCTTGTACAACCAATAAAAGATAAACTTTTAAACGGCATAAAAAATTGAGTACGGTAAAAAAAATAAGCGTTTTAATTAGCTGGGCCGTTATTGCAATTGGGGTAATTGGAAGCTTAGGTTTTGTAAACAAAACACAAGAATCAAGCATATATACCAATATAGATATAAAGGTAAACCATGACAACGGTTTGTTCTTTTTAGATAAGAAAAGTGTTTTAGAAATCATTTCGAGAAGAGGCGACTCCATAATTAATAATACCAAGCATAAGGTAAATATTCCTGAGTTGGAACACATCCTAAATAGCCATGAAAACATTGAAACGTCGGAAGTGTATGCTACCATAGATGGAACCGTTAAGGTTGATGTTAAACAAAGAAAGCCAGTATTACGCATTATCAACTCAAGTAACGAAAGCTTTTATGTTGATGACAAAGGAGTTGTTATGCCTTTATCTCAAAGTTTTACAGCTAATGTTATCATAGCCAATGGTGCAATTAATGACCCCTATATTAAACACCACAAGCAAACATTGGCAAATTCTGCTAACAAAGAAAATGTGAGAACTCAAACAACTATCATGAATCAATTGTACGATATGGCAATGTTTATTGACTCAAGTAAGTTTTGGAAATCTCAAATAAAACAGATTTTCATAAACGGAAATCTTGAAATTGAGCTGATTCCACTTGTAGGGAGTCACACAATAATATTCGGAAGCACTGAAAATATGCGAAAAAAATTCAGCAAGCTCATTACATTCTATCGTGAAGGTATTAATACCACCAACAGTTGGGATAAATATTCAACAATTAACTTAAAGTATAAAAATCAAATTGTTTGCACTAAAAAATAATTATAATGGAAACATCAGAAATAGTAGTAGGATTAGACATTGGAACAACTAAAATAGTTGCCATCGTTGGGAGAAAAAACGAATTTGGAAAAATTGAAATATTGGGAATGGGCAAAACGGAATCATACGGTGTTGCCAGAGGAGTTGTTCAAAATATTGATAAAACTGTTGAGGCTATTGAAACAGCCGTTAGTGAAGCAGAAAGCAAATCAGGATACGAAATATTAACTGTTAATGTAGGTATTGCTGGGCAGCATATTAAAAGTGTTCAGCACAGAGGTATAAAAACACGGTCAAGTTTAGAAGAAGAAATTTCTCAGTCAGACATTGATTCACTCATTGATGATATGTTTAGGTTGGTAATGCCACCGGGTGAAGAAATTATCCATGTTCTACCACAAGAATATATAATTGATAATGAGCCTGGGATAAAAAACCCAATAGGGATGTCTGGAATTAGACTGGAAGCAAACTTCCACATAATTACAGGACAAGTAGCTGCTGCAAGAAATATATATAAATGTGTTAACAAAGCTAAGCTTAGTGCATCAGCTTTAACACTTGAACCGCTTGCATCCGCTGATGCGGTTTTAAGTGAAGAAGAAAAAGAGGCAGGTGTTGTGCTAGTAGATATTGGAGGTGGTACTACGGATATTGCTATTTTTCAAGACGGCATTATCAGACATACTGCAGTAATCCCTTTTGGTGGAAATATCATTACGGAAGATATAAAAGAAGGTTGTACAATAATTAAAAATCAAGCCGAGCTGCTGAAAATAAAATTTGGATCAGCATTAGCGAGTGAGAATCAAGAAAATGAAATTGTTTCTATTCCTGGATTGCGAGGAAGAGCGCATAAGGAAATTTCAATAAAAAACCTTTCTTCAATTATTCAAGCAAGGATGGAAGAAATTATTGAACATGTATATTATGAAATTAAGAATTCAGGTTTCGAAAAGAAATTAATTGCCGGTGTTGTGGTAACTGGAGGGGGAGCTCAACTTAAACATATTACACAGTTAGTAGAGTACATTACGGGAATGGATGCACGTATAGGTTATCCGAATGAACATCTTGCAAGTGGAAGTGAAGAAGAAATTACGAGCCCCATGTTTGCAACTGCGGTTGGATTAATTATGAAAGGTGTAAGTAGCAAAAATGCAGGGAGCGAAATTCAAGAAGAAGAAAATGGCGAAGACACAACTACCCCTGGAGAAGCTACTATACAAGGAGGAACAAGAGAGGTAGCAACAGGCTTTTTTGAAAAAATTAAAAAGTTTTTTGATGAAGATACAGAAGGAGAAGATGTATGATTAATGGCGTGAATTAACATTTGATAGTTAGTAACTATTAACCATAAAAGAAAATCATCAAAAAATAAGTAAGAATTTTATACACATCAAACTTTGCTATTAAAAGTGGCAAATTAAACTTTAAGAATATGATGCAATTCGATTTACCACAAGACGAGTCTTCAATTATAAAAGTGATTGGTGTTGGTGGTGGTGGCAGCAATGCCGTAAACCATATGTTCCGTCAAGGCATTAAAGGAGTTGAATTTATAGTTTGTAATACAGACCAACAGTCATTAGATGTAAGTCCAGTACCTACAAAAATTGTATTAGGTGAAAGCTTAACACATGGAAGAGGTGCGGGAGCAATTCCTGAGGTTGGTAAAAATGCTGCCATTGAAAGCATTGAAGAGTTAAAAGTATTGCTAACCAATACCGAAATGTTGTTTATAACAGCCGGATTAGGTGGAGGAACAGGTACTGGCGCTGCGCCAATTATTGCAGCAGCAGCAAAGGAGATGGGAATATTAACTGTTGGAATTGTAACAGTACCATTTAGTTTTGAAGGTAAAAAAAGAAAAATACAAGCCGATGAAGGTTTAGATGCACTCAAGCAAAATGTTGACACCTTATTGGTTATTAGTAATGATAAACTTAGAGAAATATACGGTAACTTAAAAGTTACCGATGCTTTTGGACATGCTGATGATATATTGTCTACAGCAGCAAGAGGAATTGCAGAAATAATTACAACTACGTTACAAATTAACACTGATATAAATGATGTTAAAACTGTAATGAAGGATAGTGGCGTAGCTATCATGGGTTCTGCGCAGGCGTCAGGAGAAAATCGTGCAACACTTGCTGTTGAGCAAGCACTTGCTTCACCTTTATTAAATGATAACAATATAACTGGAGCTAGATATGTTTTAGTTAACATCATGTGTGGTGAAGATGAAATTACCATGGATGAGCTTGGTGAAATAACAGATTACATTCAAGATTCAGCTGGCATGACTGCTGAAATAATAAAAGGTTATGGTGTAGATGCCAACCTAGGCGATTCAGTTAGTGTAACAATAATTGCTACTGGATTTAATATGAGTAATCGTGTTGAAGTTCCTACGGAAAAGGTTCCTGAAAAAACGGTTTACCAATTGGATGAACCAGAAGTTGAAGATAAAAAAGAGCAACCAACAAACAACAATCCAATCACAACTCCTGCTCCGTCAACTCAGCCTACGGAGTTTATTGAGCCAAGTGTATCAAATGAGCCTGAATTAAAAAGACCAACTAAAGAAACTCCTCCTGTAACTTTTGAATTTGAGGTTAACAAGCAAACACAACCAAGTTCTTCAGAATTAAATGAACCAGTATTAAAGGAAAAATCTGTTAACAACGAATTAGATCCGAATCCTTCTGTTCCGCAAAACGACGAAGAACAAACAAAAAGAGCTCAAGAAAGAATTAATACCATTTCTAAGTTAAAGGACTTGAGCTTTAAAATTAAAACACAAAATGGTTTGTCAGAATTAGAAAACGAACCTGCTTATAAAAGAAGAAATATTGATATTGAGGATACGCCTCATTCTTCAGAGTCACAAATCTCTCGTTTCACGTTATCCAAAGATGAAAATGCAGATGACGATAAGACAGAGCTAAGACAAAACAACTCATTTTTACATGATAATGTAGACTAATTGTGTGTGTGAAGGGGAAAAAAAGGCTTCAATTATCGTTGAAGCCTTTTTTATTTTAATTAAAATACTGTTTCATCCTATCAAAGAAACTTCTATCCTTGCTATTAGGATTTGGTTTAAAATTTTCTGAGTCTCTTAATTTTTCCAAGGCTTGTTTTTCTTCTTTGGTTAGTTCTTCTGGTGTCCATACGTTGATATTAACCAATATATCACCCTTACCATAACCATTCACATCAGGCAATCCTTTTCCTTTTAAACGCAACACTTTACCTCCTTGTGTACCTGGTTCTATTTTTATTTTAGCTTTTCCTGTAATTGTAGGCACTTGCACAGTTGTTCCTAACGCAGCATCTACAAAACTTATATAATGGTCATAAAACAAGTTATTCCCATCTCGTTTTAACAAATCATCCTCAATTTCTTCAACAACAATTATTAAATCGCCTGCTACTCCTCCCCTTGCACCCATATTGCCTTTACCAGACACGGATAATTGCATCCCGTCAGCCACCCCCGCAGGGATATTTATGCTAGTAACATCCTCGTCTCTAACTATTCCATCACCATGACATGAAGTACACTTATCCGTGATTGATTTTCCTTCACCGCCACAAGTAGGACAAGTACTAGAAGTTTGCATAGCGCCTAATATGGTATTCGCTACACGTGTAACTTGACCAGAACCATTACATGTTCCACAGGTTGAATGAGATGAACCTTCCTTAGCCCCACTGCCAGAACATGGTTTACAAGTAACATATTTATTCAGCTTTATTTTCTTCTCTACACCTTCGGCAATATCTTGTAAAGTAAGTTTAACTTTCACCCTTAAATTGGAACCTCTGTTAACTCTTCTTCCTCTTCGGCCACCGCCTCCTCCGCCACCAAAATGTCCTCCAAACACATCACCAAATTGACTAAATATGTCATCCATGTTCATCCCACCAAAACCGCCTCCTCCTCCAAAGCCACCTCCTCCTGCTGCACCACCTAATCCCGCATGTCCATACTGGTCATACATTTGCTTTTTCTCCGGATTACTCAACACCTCATATGCTTCAGCAGCTAACTTAAACTTCTCTTCTGCCTCTTTATCATCTGGGTTCTTGTCAGGATGATATTTAATCGCCATTTTACGGTAGGCTTTCTTTATCTCCGATTCACTTGCATCCTTAGAAATTCCTAATACGCTATAAAAGTCTTCTTTGCTCATCTTATAATTTTATCAAATGGCTATATTTAGTTACCAATTACAACCTTAGCAAAGCGTATTACTTTACCATTCATTTTATAGCCTTTTTCAACCTCATCAACCACCTTCCCTTTCATGTCTTCCGTCGGGGCAGGTATGTTTGTGATTGCTTCATGCATATCTGTATCAAACTCTGTACCCACAGTATCCATAGCTTCCAATCCTTTTTGGGTCAGCACATTTTTAAATTTGTTAAAGATTAACTGAAAGCCTTCATTTATAACTTTAATATCATCGGTTTCTGCGTTAGAAACCATTGCTCTTTCAAAGTCATCTAGAACTGGAAGTAGTTCTTTAAATACATCTTCACCACCAGATTGGATCAAACTTATTTTTTCTTTTGCCGTTCTTCTTCTAAAGTTATCAAACTCTGAATATAGCCTAAGAAACTTATCGTTTACCTCATTATACTTATCCTCAAAACTATCCTCATTCTCTTCGTCATTTTCATCTCCTTCCGTTTCCTCTACTTCATTCTTCTCTCCTGTTTCTTCACCATTAACTTGCTCTTTATCCTGAATCTCTTTTTCTTCTATATTCTCCGATTTCTCAGTTGTATTTTTACTCATAATACTTATTTTTTACAATTTGCTATGGTTTTAGTAGTCAAAATGCTTGCCATTACTAAGCAATAAGACAAAATGTCACATTTTTCTACTGTAAGTACATAATTATTTAGTTTTCAATTCATTCAAAGCCTGCTCCAAAGCAACTCCGCGTGGAGCAATTGCAACAATTACCCCCTTACCATCAATTAACATAGCAAAAGGAATTCCTCTAACGCGATAGGTAGCAACAGGTAGTGATTTCCAGCCTTTAAAATCACTAACATGTGTGTCCCAAACCAGACCATCTTTAGCAATTGCGTTGATCCATGACGATTTTTTCGTATCTAATGAAACGCTAAAAATCGTAAAACCTTCGGTATCGCTATTAAACTTCCAATCCTTGAATTTATGATAAGCCGCAACCACATTAGGGTTTTCCATCCTACATGGTCTGCACCAAGATGCCCAAAAGTCAATTAATACCGCTTTACCTCTTAATGAAGAAAGCGCAATTGTGTTACCCTGAGGATCTTGAAGTGATATTTCTGGAGCAATATCACCTATGTTTATACCAACCTTATGTATAATATCAATGTCATTATCGGATTTATTGCCATTAACAAATCCAATAAATACCACAAAGGCGGTAAGAATTATTAAAACGACATTAACTTTTTTCATTTGCGTATTTCTTGCTAGAAAGCGCGCAAATATACGTTAATCTGCTTTTATTTTCGCACAATATTTGCGCCTAGTTTGCGCAATCGCTCATCAATATTCTGGTACCCTCTGTCTATCTGCTCTATATTGTGAATTACACTAGTACCCTTAGCTGAAAGTGCTGCAATAAGAAGCGAAACACCAGCACGGATATCTGGAGAAGTCATCGAAATTCCTTTTAACTGGTGTTCTCTATTCAGCCCAATAACCGTTGCTCGATGTGGATCGCAAAGAATTACCTGTGCACCCATATCTATAAGCTTGTCCACAAAAAACAATCTACTCTCAAACATTTTTTGATGTATCAACACTGTACCTTTTGCTTGTGTAGCTACCACTAAAATAATACTTAGCAAATCCGGTGTAAATCCAGGCCAAATGGCATCCGAAATAGTAAGTATTGATCCGTCAATAAAACTTTCAATTTCATAATTTTCCTGAGCAGGAATAAAAAGATCCTCTCCTCTTCGCTCCATTTTTATTCCTAAACTCATGAAAACGTTTGGTATTATGCCTAAATCATCATAAGAAACTTCCTTTATCGTAATTTCAGACTTAGTCATTACTGCCAATCCAATAAAACTTCCGATTTCAATCATGTCAGGCAGAATTCGGTGCTCCGTTCCCCTTAACTCCCGTACTCCTTCAATTGTAAGCAAGTTGGAACCAACACCCTTAATATTGGCGCCCATGTGATTTAACATTTTACAAAGTTGTTGTACGTAAGGCTCACATGCAGCATTATATATGGTTGTAGTACCTTTTGCCAATACGGCTGCCATTACTATGTTTGCGGTTCCAGTAACCGACGCTTCATCCAATAACATATAACAGCCTTGTAATTCATCTGCTTCCACTTTATAAAAATGACTGTCCCCATCATAATTAAAGGAAGCCCCCAATTTTTGAAAACCAATAAAATGGGTATCCATTCGCCTTCTACCAATCTTATCACCTCCCGGTTTGGGGATATACCCCTTACCAAATCTGGCCAATAAAGGCCCCACAATCATAATTGAACCACGTAAACTAGCCGCCTTCTTTTTAAATTCTTCAGAACTCAAATAAGCTAAATCAATATCATCAGCTTGAAAAGAAAACGTTTCATGCCCCGTTTTCTCCACTTTCACGCCTAAATCTCTGAGGAGGTCAATTAACTTATTAACATCGATAATATCCGGAATATTGCTTATGGTTATTCTCTCCGGACTGAGCAACACCGCACATAAAACCTGAAGTGCTTCGTTTTTTGCCCCTTGAGGAATAATTTCACCCTTTAGCTGGTTACCACCTTTGATTTCAAATACGCTCATTACAACTTTGTTTGATTAATATATTGATAGCCACTAAATAAGGAATTTAATACCTTCCAAAGTACACCACAAGATTTATGTTACAAACAAATTAATTAACATCTTATTATTATTGAAATACGTATTATTGTAACCGTTTTTACAAAAAGCCCGTTATATAAAATAAATTATTGCTGAATAGGCTTGCAATTATATATACCAAATGATAAGAACAATAAAGTTTAGCTTTCTATTAATTGTTGCAATAGGTATGGCTGTTTTCTTATCTTCTTACAGTAAAAAAACAGCGGCACCTTACGATGTAGATTTAATCGTTAACCAACTTTTCATATCAATACAGAACGTAAAAACATTACGATATGATTTAAAAATATCTGAACGAGTAGATGGAGAAATTATAAGCAAACGCTCTGCAATCAAACTCAATATATCACCTAGAAATCTGTACGTAAAATTAGCCACCCAAGAAATTCTATGGCTTCAAGGAAAAAACAACAACAATGCTTTAGTGAATCCCGGCTCCTTTCCTTACATAAGTTTAAATCTTGATCCTTTTGGATCGTTAATGCGCAAAGGACAACACCATACCATTCACGAATTAGGTATAGGTTATATATATAGTATTCTTAAAAATTACAAGAGTAAATTTAAAACATCGTTTAAAAAACACTTTTTTATTGCTGGCGAGGAAGTCTTTGATGGCAGAACATGTTATAAATTGGTGATACTTGATACAGATTTTAATTGGAAACCTTACACGGTTTTGAAAAATGAAAACTTAGTAACTATTGCAAGAAAACTTCACTTAAGCGAATTCATGATTCTTGAAAAAAATTCAGAAATTGATTGGTATGATGACGTTGATGAAGGACAAATTATACAAATTCCTAGCTCTTATTGTAAATACGCCAAAATATTAGTCGACAAAGAAACAATGTTACCAGTTAGCAACACTATGATAGACGAAAAAGGGTTATTTGAATCGTACAAATACACTAACCTACGTGTTAATACAAAGATAAGTAGTGAAGAGTTTGACCGAGACTACAAAGATTACGATTTTTAATGGGCTTCTAACCAATTCTGACCAGTCCCCATTTCAACTTCTATAGGCACCTTTAAATTAGGAAATGCATTAACCATGTGCTCTGCTATGATTGGTTTAATCTCCTCCAATTCTTCTTTGTATACGTCAAACACCAGCTCATCGTGTACTTGCAAGAGCATTTTTGATTTAAAGTTCTTTTCGCCCAACGCGCGATGAATATTAATCATGGCAATCTTTATCATATCAGCTGCACTTCCTTGAATTGGTGCGTTAATGGCATTTCTTTCAGCAAACCCTCTAACGTTTCTATTCCCAGCATTTATATCCCTCAAGTATCTCCTTCTACCCATGATGGTTTCAACATATCCATTCTCACGAGCCCCTTCAATGCTTTTATCCATATACGTTTTAACACCAGGATACTTCATAAAATAATTATCAATAATGTCTTTTGCTTCTCCCCTAGAAATACTTAAACGTTCAGCTAAACCAAAAGGTGAAATACCATATATAATTCCAAAGTTGACCATTTTTGCATTCCTTCTCATCTCGTCCGTTACTTCTTCAAAACTAACGTTATACACTTTTGCGGCAGTAGCCCTATGAATATCATGCCCTGCCTTAAATGCCTCAAGCATGCCTTTATCGTCACTTAGCTCTGCAATTAATCGAAGTTCAATTTGAGAATAATCCGCTGCAAGTAGTGTATAATTCTCATTCCGAGGAACAAATGCTTTCCTAATTTCTCTTCCTCGAGCTGTTCGTATAGGTATATTTTGCAAGTTTGGATTATCAGAACTTAGCCTACCTGTAACCGCAACAACTTGATTATAGGAAGTATGAATTCTGCTAGTATTTTCATCGGCTAATAACGGAAGTGTATCCACATACGTATTCTTCAACTTCACAAGCTCCCGGTAATCTAATATTTTACCAACAATTTCATGTTTGTTTACCAACTTAGCCAGCACCTCCTCCCCTGTAGCATACTGACCGGTTTTTGTCTTTTTAGGCTTTTCCACAATTTTTAGAACCTCAAACAAAACATTCCCAACCTGCTTAGGTGAAGAGATGTTAAACTCCGTTCCAGCCATGGATTGAATTTCACCATCTATCTTTCTTATGTCATTTTCTAATTCATTTGACAACTTATGTAGCACATCCTTATCTAGCCGAATTCCCTCGGATTCCATATCAGCCAAGACCGGTATTAAGGGCAATTCTATAGTTTCAAACAAGGTTTTTTCGTGTACCTCATTCAGCATTACCTCAAACTTTTCTTTCAACTGCAAAGTAATATCTGCATCTTCTGAAGCGTATTCAGTTATCTCACTCAATGGCACATCACGCATACTTTTTTGCCCCTTTCCCTTTTTGCCTATCAGCGTTTCAATAGAAACGGGTGTATAATGCAAATAGGTCTCGGCTAGCACATTCATGTTA
>CAXHCC010000018.1:0-23821 GCA_964014945.1 uncultured bacterium
AGATTATTCCGGGTCTCGTGGGCTCGGAGATGTGTATAAGAGACAGGTCCTAAAGATTTAGCATTTATCATAAACGATGCCCAATTGAAGTATGCATTTGTTTCTAATAAAGAAACTGCAGAGTTGGTTAAAAAGGCAGCAGAGGGATTAGAATGTTTTAAGGGCGTTTTTACATTTGATAAGGTTGACGGTGAAAAACATTGGTCGGAACTAACAGAGTCGGGTAAACAAAACCCTAAGGTGGATGAGGTAGAAGCCATGAAAAAATCCATTGACAAAATGGATTTGTTAACCATTTTATATACTTCGGGTACAACAGGTAACCCTAAAGGCGTAATGCTTTCGCATAACAACTTATTAAGCAATATGTATGCGGCAGAAAAAAAAGTGCCAATTGATCAATTTGGTCAAAATGATGGCAACGCCAAAGTATTGAGCTTTTTGCCATTAAACCATGTTTATGAACGTATGTTAAGTACCACCTATATATTTAACGGGGTGGGTATTTACTATGCAGAAAGCATTGATACCATTGCAGATAATTTACAAGAAGTACACCCGGATGCATTTGCATCCGTACCTCGTATTTACGAAAAGGTATACGATAAAATTTATGCTAAAGGTGAGGCCTTAGATGGTTTTGCTAAAAAATTATTTTTCTGGGCTTTAGATTTAGGTTTTAAATACGAACTGGATGGTAAAAACGGTTGGTGGTTCAATGTAAAACTCGGTATTGCTCGTAAATTAATTTTCTCTAAATGGAAAGAAGCTGTGGGTGGTATGGTAGTAGCAGCGTTTTCAGGAGGAGCACCATTGCAACCTCGTTTAGCCCGTATTTTTGCAGCAGCAGGTATTCCTATTTGTGAAGGTTATGGTTTAACGGAAACCTCACCTATAATTTCTACCAATAGTATTGGTCCTGGTCAAATGAAATTTGGTACGGTAGGCCAAGCCATTGAAGGGGTAACAGTTAAAATTGCGGAAGACGGAGAAATTTGTGTAAAAGGGCCTAATGTTATGATGGGTTATTACAACAACCCTGAAGCTACAAAAGAGGTGATCGACGAAGAAGGGTTTTTCCATACCGGTGATATAGGTGTTTTAGATAGTGAAGGCTTCTTGAAAATTACTGATAGGAAAAAGCAAATATTTAAAACGTCTGGTGGTAAGTATATTGCTCCAAGTGTTATTGAAAATAAAATTCACGAATCAGTATTTATTGATCAGGCAATGGTAATTGGGGAGTACCAAAAATTTGCGTCAGCGTTAATCGTTCCTTCATTTGAAAAGCTACAAGAATGGTGCCCACAAAACGGCATACCATTTACAAGCAATGCAGAAGTGATAAATAACGAGAAGGTGAAAGCATTGATTATTGGTGAAATTGAAAAAGTAAACAAAGACTTGGCACAGTTTGAAAAAATTAAGCAACCGGTGTTGTTACCTGAACCATGGTCGGTAGAATCAGGCGAGCTTACACCAAAATTGAGCTTTAAGCGTAAAGTAATTATGGCGAATAACGAAAAGGTGGTAGAGGAGATTTACCAAACGCCTAAGAGCTAATTTAAGAGAATAACCACAAAATATTTTAATAAGTAATGGCGGATAAAGTATACATATTTGATACTACATTAAGAGATGGAGAACAGGTTCCGGGTTGCCAACTAAATACCGAGGAAAAAGTAGAAATTGCGGTCAAGCTCGAAGAGTTAGGCGTTGATATTATTGAAGCAGGGTTTCCGGTTTCTAGTCCGGGTGATTTTAACTCCGTTGTTGAAATTTCAAAAGCGGTTAAAGAACCTACAATTTGTGCACTTACCCGTGCAAAAGAGTTTGATATTGACACTGCAGTGCAAGCACTAGAATTCGCAAAAAACAAACGAATTCATACTGGTATTGGTAGTTCAGATATGCACATATTACACAAGCTACGATCAACACGTGAACAAGTATTGGAGCAAGGTGTAGCAGCTGTTAAATACGCAAAAAAATATGTTGAGGACATAGAGTTTTATTGTGAAGATGCAGGCAGGGCAGATATTAAGTATTTAGCACAAATGGTGGAAGCTGTTATTGCGGCTGGTGCAACCGTTGTTAATATACCAGATACTACCGGCTATACTCTGCCATGGCAATTTGGTGAACGTATTAAGTATTTGATGGATAATGTTAAAGGCATTGAGAATGCAACCATTTCGGCTCACTGCCATAACGATTTAGGCTTGGCTACGGCAAACTCTATTTCGGCAGTAGTTAACGGTGCAAGACAAATAGAATGTACTATAAACGGCATAGGTGAACGTGCAGGTAATACTTCTTTGGAAGAGGTGGCTATGATTATGAAATGCCATGATATTGGTTTAGAAACAAGCATAAACACCAAAATGATTACGGAGTTGAGTATTATGGTGGCGGATATGATGAACATGCCTGTGCAAGCTAATAAAGCTATAGTAGGTAAAAATGCCTTTGCGCATTCATCCGGTATTCATCAAGATGGTTTCTTGAAAAACAGAGAAAACTATGAAATCATTAATCCATCTGATGTGGGAGCCGATTCATCATCTATTATATTAACTGCACGAAGCGGTAGAGCAGCGTTATCTCATAAACTGTCTGCTATTGGGTACGATGTTTCTAAAACCCACCTAGATGAGTTGTATAAATTGTTCTTGGAGTTGGCAGATTCTAAGAAAGATATTAATGAGGATGATTTACGAGGCCTTTTAAAAAGAGTAAACCTGTTAAAGGATTAACCTTTTTAATTACAAGATTTTATTATGGGGAAGACATTATTTGACAAGGTTTGGGATGCCCACGTTGTGGCAACAATACCTGACGGACCAACTGTGCTTTATATTGATAAGCACTTAATTCATGAAGTTACAACGCCGCAAGCGTTTGCAGGCATTGAGGAAAGAGGTGTTCCGATTTTTCGAAAAGAAAGAATTTTGGCAACCGCCGACCATAATGTACCAACAGAAAACCAACATTTACCCATTAAGGAAAAACTGTCGAAATTTCAGGTTGATACCCTAACTAAAAACTGTGAAAAACACGATATTCCATTATATGGTTTAGGCCACCCATTTCAAGGAATTGTACATGTAATTGGGCCAGAATTAGGTGCTACCTTGCCTGGGATGACAATGGTATGTGGCGATAGCCATACTTCTACACATGGGGCATTTGGTTCTATTGCATTTGGTATTGGTACTAGTCAAGTAGAGCAAGTAATGGCCACACAATGCTTGATGCAGTCTAAGCCTAAAACCATGAAAGTGGAGATAAATGGTACGCTAGCAAAAGGTGTAGTATCTAAGGATATTATATTGTATGTGTTGTCTAAATTATCGGCCAGTGGCGGAACCGGTTTTTTTATTGAATTCTGTGGTTCAGCAATCGAATCGCTTTCTATGGATGCAAGGATGACAGTTTGCAATATGAGCATTGAAATGGGTGCAAAAGGCGGAATGATTGCTCCTGATGAAAAAACATTTGAATACATAAAAGGGAGAGAGTTTGCGCCTAAAGGCGAGAAGTTGGACGAAGCAATCGCTTATTGGAAAACCTTGTATACCGACGATGACGCTACCTTTGACGAGGTACATACCTTTGATGCGGCTGATATTGCTCCTATGATTACTTACGGCACCAACCCTGGAATGGGAATAAAAATTGATGAAGCCGTTCCTAGTGTAGAAAGTATTAAAGAAGAAAGCAATAAAGCGTCGTTTATAAAATCGTTAGAATATGTTGGCATAGCGCCTAATGAAAAGCTGTTAGGAAAGCCCGTAAACTATGTGTTTATTGGTAGTTGTACCAATTCGCGTATCGAGGATTTACGGTTAGTGGCTGAATTTGTTAGGGGTAAAAAGAAAGCAGATAATATAACTGCTTGGATTGTCCCAGGATCTAAACAAGTAGAAGCATTAGCCAAGGAAGAAGGCTTGGATAAAATATTAAACGAAGCGGGTTTTGCGTTAAGAGAGCCTGGTTGTTCGGCTTGTTTGGGTATGAACGAAGATAAAATACCCAAAGGTGAATACTGTGTGTCTACTTCAAACAGAAACTTTGAAGGGCGCCAAGGTCCTGGTTCAAAAACATTTTTGGCCAGTCCGTTAACAGCGGCAGCAACCGCTATTAATGGTTATGTAAGTGATGTTAGAGATTTTAATTAAGCTGAAAAATGGATAAGTTTACTACGATAAATACTACGGTTGTTCCTTTACCAATAGAGGATATAGATACAGATCAAATTATTCCTGCGCGATTTTTAAAAGCAACTACCCGTGAAGGTTTTGGCGATAATTTATTTAGAGATTGGCGCTTCGATGAAAATGATCAACCCAAGGAGGATTTTATATTAAATAATAAAGATTATACCGGTCAGGTATTGGTGGCAGGAAGAAATTTTGGTTGTGGATCTAGCCGTGAGCACGCTGCTTGGGCCATTTATGATTATGGGTTTAAAGTAGTTATTTCAAGTTTTTTTGCCGACATATTTAAAGGTAACGCTTTAAATAACGGCTTATTACCCGTACAAGTGAGCGATGAATTTTTGAAGCATATTTTTGATGCAGTTAATGCTGATAAGGATGCACAAATTACTGTTGATTTAGAAGCTGAAACCGTTACTATCGCAGGAAAGTCGGAAAAGTTTGAAATTAATCAATACAAAAAAACGTGCTTAATAAATGGCTATGATGATATAGATTATTTATTAAACATGAAAGACAAAATTGAAGACTACGAAAAAGGAAGTAAATACCTTAAATTAGTTGACTAAGAACAGTTGAAAAGGAGATAAAATGGAAAAGAATATTGCTGTATTAAAAGGAGATGGAATTGGGCCAGAAGTAACCAATCAAGGGTTAAAAGCATTAAATGCTGTAGAGGCAGCTTTTGGTCATAAGTTTAATTATTCAGAAGCCCTAATAGGTGCTATTGCTATTGATGAAACAGGCAACCCATTTCCCGATGAAACCTTAAAAGTATGCCAGGAATCGGATGCCATATTATTTGGTGCAATTGGGCACCCTAAATACGATAACGATCCTAAGGCCAAAGTGCGTCCTGAACAAGGATTATTAGCCATGCGTAAAACGCTTGGTTTGTTTGCTAATATACGTCCAATTAATACCTATAAAATTTTAGCAAATGCATCTCCTTTACGTGCCGATTTAGTTGAAGGCGTGGATTTTACGGTTTTTAGAGAATTGACTGGCGGTATTTATTTTGGTGAAAAAGGAAGACGTGATGATGGCAATACAGCATATGACAATTGTACTTACTCAAGAGAAGAAATAGAAAGGGTAGCAAAATTAGCTTTTGAAGCTGCTAAAACCAGACGTAAAAAACTAACCTTGGTTGATAAAGCCAATGTATTAGAAACATCCCGTTTATGGAGAGAGGTGATAAAGGAAATGGCAGAAGAAAATAAAGATATAGAGGTTGATTATATGTTTGTAGACAACGCTGCCATGAAAATTATTCAAAATCCGGGCTATTTTGATGTAGTTGTTACCGAAAATATGTTTGGTGATATTATTACCGATGAAGCTTCTGTTATAACAGGCTCTTTGGGTATGTTGCCATCGGCTTCTATTGGTAGCAAAACGGGCTTGTATGAGCCAATTCACGGCTCCTATCCAGAAGCAGCTGGGCAAAATATCGCCAACCCTAACGGCTCTATATTATCAGCTGCTATGTTGTTAGAAACATCTTTTGGATTACATGCTGAAGCAAAAGCTATTCGCGATGCGGTAGAACAATGCTTAAATGAAGGAATCGTTACCGGCGATATTAAAAAAGGATCAACTTATACAACAGATCAAATTGGTGATAAAGTGGCAGAATTAATTTCTGCAAAAGTGTTGCAATAAAACTGCTTTATTTTTTCTCGCACCCAAAAAAACTTATATATATATAATATATATAATCCCCTTCCAAACAAAATTTTATTTGGATATATGCAAAAGGTTTGCTTTTCTTTGTGCCACTTTTTGTTAATTCTAACGGCAACAATAATTGTATGAGCAAAAATTTAGTGATTGTTGAGTCACCTGCAAAAGCCAAGACTATTGAGGGTTTTCTGGGAGAAGGGTTTACTGTAAAATCAAGTTTTGGTCATGTTCGCGACCTAGCGAAGAAAGATTTTGGCGTAGATATAGAAAACAATTTTACACCTCAATATGAGATTTCTTCGGATAAATCAAAGGTGGTTTCGGAACTCAAAAAATTAACCAAGGCAGCTGATGTTGTGTGGTTAGCAACTGATGAGGACCGTGAAGGAGAAGCTATTTCTTGGCATTTATTAGAGGCCTTAAAGTTAGATGAAAGTAAAACCAAACGTATTGTTTTTCACGAAATAACCAAAGGGGCTATTCAAAAAGCCATTACCGAACCAAGAACTATAGACAGGAACTTGGTGGATGCGCAACAAGCAAGAAGAATATTAGATAGGTTGGTGGGTTTCGAACTTTCTCCGGTTCTCTGGAAAAAGGTAAAACCATCATTGTCTGCTGGTAGAGTACAATCTGTAGCTGTACGTTTATTGGTAGAGCGTGAACGAGAAATTATGAACTTTCAAAGTGTGTCGTCATACCGAGTTACGGCGCACTTTATTTCAAACGGTAAACCTGTAAAGGCAGATTTAAGTAACCGTTTAAAAACTTTAGAAGAAGCACAAAGCTTTTTAGAAAAATGCAAAACAATCAATTTTGTAATTGATAGTATAGATACCAAGCCCGCAAAAAAATCTCCCGCTGCGCCGTTTACAACATCTACCTTGCAGCAAGAAGCAAGTAGAAAACTTGGTTTCTCTGTTTCGCAAACAATGGTTATTGCGCAGCGTTTATATGAGAGCGGAAAAATCACCTATATGAGAACCGATTCTGTAAACCTATCGGATACGGCAATTGGTCAGGCGAAAAAGGCAATAACGGATAATTATGGTCCTGAATACTTAAATGTTCGCACGTATAAAACCAAGTCTAAGGGGGCACAAGAGGCACACGAGGCCATCCGTCCTACTGATATTGGCGTGTCTTCCGTTGATGGTGATACTGCTAACCAACGCTTGTATGATTTAATTTGGAAACGTACCATTGCTTCACAAATGAGCGATGCGCAATTGGAAAAAACCAATGTGGTAATTCCAGCAACGGGCACCGATCAAAAGTTTGTTGCCAAAGGAGAGGTGTTAAAGTTTGATGGGTTCTTAAAAGTTTATTTAGAAGGCACCGATGATGATAACGAAGATGTTCAAGATGGTATGCTGCCACCTATGCAAGTGGGCGAACAGCTACATGTGGATACCATTACATCAACCGAACGCTTTACCCATCACCCAGCCAGGTATACAGAGGCAAGTTTAGTAAAGAAAATGGAGGAGCTAGGCATTGGCCGTCCTTCAACATACGCACCTACCATTTCAACGGTTCAAAAAAGAAATTACGTTATTAAGGAGGAAAGAGAGGGTAAAGAAAGAAAGTACAATGTGCTTACCCTAAAAGAAGGAGCTATTAGTGATGAGGTAAAAACGGAGATTACCGGTGCTGAAAAAAATAAATTGTTCCCAACTGATGTTGGTATTGTGGTAACCGACTTTTTGTCGGAGCATTTCCCTAACATCATGGATTATAACTTTACTGCTAAAGCAGAAGAAGCATTTGATATTATTGCTCAAGGTGAGTTGGAATGGACCAAAATGCTGAATGATTTTTACCACCCTTTTCATAAGAACGTGGTAAAAACAGCGGAAAATTCTGAACGTGCTTCTGGCGAACGTGAGTTGGGCGTTGATCCTAAAAGTGGTAAAAAGTTAATTGTGCGTATAGGTCGTTATGGACCAATGGCACAAATTGGTGAAACGGGTGATGATGACGATAAGCCTAAGTTTGCGAGCCTATTAAAAGGGCAACATATAGAAACAATCACATTTGAGGAGGCCTTAGATTTATTTAAGTTGCCACGTACCGTGGGTGAGTACGAAGGGAAAGTAATGGTTGCAGCTATTGGTCGTTTTGGTCCATACGTACGCCATGATGGGGTGTTTATTTCTATTAAAGGCGATGATGACCCAATGACCCTTACTGCGGAACGAGCCATAGAATTGGTTGAAGAGAAACGTAAAATTGAAAGAGAAAAATTTATAAAGTCCTTTCCAGAAGATCCAGAAATGCAATTGCTAAATGGGCGATGGGGGCCATACATGGCTATCGGTAAAAACAATTATAAATTACCTAAAGGAACAGATCCGCTTACACTAACCTATGAAGATTGTGTGGCTATTGCCGCCGATCCTAAAAATGCAAGTAAGCGGAATAAAAACTACAAAGCGGCCGCTAAAAAAGCTGCACCAAAAAAAGCCGCTAAAAAGGCAACTAAGAAAAAAGCCGCTAAAAAAAAGGCAGTAAAAAAGAAAGCTGCGGCTAAAACCAAGTAATTCATTTGCGTACATTTGTAGTCTATGCAAGAATTCTTTTCGCCGATTAATATTGCTGAGCTAGGTAATGCAGATGCCTATACTGATTCTGCATACGGCAACCTTATCGCCATTCATACCGAAAATGAATTTCCAGAACTTGAAGGGGCAAATATTGCCTTAATTGGCGTTGAGGAAGATAGGCGATCAATTAACAATGAAGGCTGTGCATTGGCGCCAAACTACGTTCGTCAACATTTATACGCCCTATATCAAGGCGATTTTAAGTCAAACATAATTGATTTAGGAAATATTAAGGCCGGAAGTACCATTGAAGACACATATTTTGCGCTTACAGAGGTGTTAACCACCCTGCTGAAAAAAAATATTGTGCCAATTATAATGGGTGGAGGACAAGACTTAACCCATTGCAACTATCTGGCATACAAAAGTTTAGAGCAAACAATAAACGTTGCTGCGGTGGATGCCTGTTTTGATATGGGTGATAAAGATGAGGAGTTGAATTCACGTAACTATTTGACTAAGATAATACTAGACACGCCTAATATCCTCTTTAATTTTAGCAATATTGGTTATCAAACCTATTTTGTAGAGCAAAGTACGGTTGAAATGATGAACAAAATGTATTTTGATGCTAACAGGCTGGGTCAAATGCGTGAAAATATGGAGAATGTAGAGCCTATTGTGCGTAATGCCGATATGCTTAGTTTTGATATGGGCGCTATTCGTCACAGCGATGCAAGTGGTAATAGTAATGCTTCGCCAAATGGATTTTATGGCGAAGAAGCATGTCAAATTGCTCGATATGCTGGCATGAGCGACAAATTAAGCTCTATTGGGTTTTATGAGTTAAACCCTGCATTTGACACAAATAAACAAACAGCCTTTTTGTTGGCACAAATGATATGGTATTTTATCGACGGTTATTATAACCGTAAAGATGATTTCCCTATTGTAAATAAAGACGAATATACCAAGTATCGGGTGGCCTTAACCAACCACGACCACGAGATAGTATTTTACAAGAGTAACAGGAGCGACAGGTGGTGGATGGACGTACCATACCCACCAAATCATAAGGTAAAATATGAGCGTCATCACATGACCCCTTGTTCCTATAACGATTATGAAACGGCATGTAGTGATGAAATGCCTGATAATTGGTGGAAAACCTATCAAAAGTTAGGGTAAAAAAGGAAAACTTTTTGTACCTTGCAAGAGTTTATATTGCGTGCAATTAATTTGATTTATCGAACTATTTGTTTAGTTTAGCGCACTTGATTTATCGTACGCGGTTAAGTGCAATAGAAGTTTTATATAAGTAAAGCATGAAAAAAATAATTATTTCGTTGGCTCTTTCTTTAGTAGCAGCAGTTACTGTTGCTCAGCAAGACGCGCAAATAAGCATGAACCAGTTTAACAAAATCGCAATCAATCCAGGTTCTGTGGGTTTTGGAAAGGCGTTGTGTGCTACCATTATTGGTCGCCAACAATGGGCTGGTTTTGATGGAGCGCCACAAACAGGTTTAGTTAGTGTAGATTATGGAAGAATTTTTCATGGTGGTATTGGACTAACAGTTGATCATGACCAAATTGGCATGACAAAAAACACCAAAGCCAAATTGGCCTATTCTTATCACCAAATGTTGAATATTGGTTATTTGGGTATTGGTGTAGATGCAGGAATGATTCAATCTTCATTGGATGGCAATTTTATTGCTCCGGACGGCACACAAAACGATCAACACATTCCATGGAATGGTTCGTCAATAACTACTTACGATGTTGGATTTGGATTGTATTATGAAATACCTAAAATGTTAAAAGTGGGTATTTCAGCACTTCATTTACCTGGTCAAGCGCAAGCTGATAAAGAAAATGTAGCTGGTAGTGAGGTGTCGCTAAATGTTGCACGTCATTACTACGTATTTACAGAGTATACAGTAAGAGTAAATCCTAGCTTCGAAGTGGTTCCTGCTGTTTATGCGAAAACAGTATTAGCTTCAACCCAATTAGATATAAGTACATTGGCATGGTGGAAGCCTAACAATAAGTACAAGCTATTTATTGGAGGTTCTTATCGTTTACAAGATGCTATTATTGCTATGGGTGGTGTTCAATGGACTATTGATAGAAGAATGGCTACCCAGTTTGGTTATGCCTACGACATTAATATGTCTGATTTAAGTGATTATAACAATGGTTCGCATGAACTTATGCTTAAGTTCTGCTACAAAATTGTGCCTGAGAAGAAGATTACCAGACACATGAATGTAAGATTTTTATAATTTTTGTAACCTTTTTAAATGTTCGCCGTTTAAAGTATCCCGTTTGCCTCGCAAAATATACTGCTAAATTCTAGCAACTACTTTGTTTAAAAGGCTTTCAGGACAAACAAAAAACAAAAATGATGAAAAAGTTAATATTATTAAGTTCAATAGCAGCAATTACAGCTACAAGTTGTAGTACAGCACCAGGGGAGCTCTATGGAGTTCAACCGAGAGAACAATGGTATGATATTGACCCTTATGGTATGTTATTTATACCTACCGGTACGTTTAACATGGGGCCTAGTGATGAAGATGCAACTTATTCTCATACTACAAGATCAAAAACTGTTTCGGTTCAGGCCTTTTATATAGACCAAACTGAAATTTCAAATAACGAGTATCGTCAGTTTGTATATCACGTAAGAGACTCAATAGCGCATATGGCGTTATATGATGAAGGTGAGGTGGATCATGCAGTTGATATTGACGAATATGACGAAGAAATTTCTCCACCATATGTAAATTGGGATGAACGTATTGATTATGATGATTATGATGTACGTCAAGCCTTAGAATTTATGTATTATCCGGTTGAGGAACGTTTTAACAGAAGAAGACAAATCGATCCGCGTAAATTAAATTACGAGTACTACTGGATCAACTTAAAATTAGCGGCAAAAAAATCTAACCGTTTTAGACCTCAAAAAACGCAAGATGAAGTTACCGGCCAAGATTTTATTAATGGTGGTCAATCTACAAGTGTTGGAGACGATAAAACATTAGGTCGTTACGATGTAACAGATGAGGTTACCGATGGTACTGGTAAATATGCTGTTCGTGAAAGAAAAGATAAAGATAGAAGTATCTTTATTGTAAAAGACATCATTAACGTATATCCAGATACCTTGGCTTGGGTACACGACTTTACGTATTCATTTAATGAGCCATTAACAAATATGTATTTCTGGCACCCAGCTTACGATGATTATCCAGTGGTTGGTGTATCTTGGAAACAAGCTCGTGCTTTTTGTATTTGGAGAACACAATTATTTAATGGTTGGTTGTTAGCAACTGGAAGATCTTCGGTGAATGATTTCCGTTTACCTACAGAATCAGAATGGGAATACTCAGCGCGTGGTGGCTTGCATTTAAGTCCTTACCCATGGGGTGGTCCTTATATCTTAAACTCTAGTGGTTGTTACTTAGCTAACTTTAAACCAAGAAGAGGTAACTACTTACCTGATGGTGGTTTCCATACGGTAAGAATTGGTTCATATAACCCTAATGATTACGGATTATATTGCATGTCGGGTAACGTATCTGAGTGGACCAGTAACGCCTTTGATGATGCATCATATGACTTTTCGCATGATTTAAATTCTGATTATGTTTATGAAGCTGCAGATAATGAGGCAGAAGTACTTAAAAGAAAAGTAATTAGAGGTGGCTCTTGGAAAGATGTTGGTTACTACCTGCAAACAGGTACAAGAACCTATGAATACCAAGATACCGCTAAATGTTATATTGGTTTCCGTTGTGTTCAAACATACTTAGGTAGAGCTAAAGGAGACGAATTTGAAACAGGCTTTTAATTAGAGTACGAGTAACAATTATTATTAACTATTAAAATTATTTTATTATGTCAGGATTTATTGGATCACCAGCATGGAAGAAGTTTATGGCCAAATTATATGGTTTGGGAGCGGCAGTTGTAATTGTAGGTGCGATGTTTAAAATTATGCACTGGCCAGGTGCGGGGGTAATGCTAGTGGTTGGTTTAACTACTGAGGCGTTTATCTTTATCTTTTCGGCCTTTGAACCATTGCATGAAGAAATCGATTGGTCTTTAGTATATCCTGAGTTAGCTGGCATACATGGAGAAGAAAGCGACGAAGAAACTATGGAAGAAGTTCCAGAAGAAACAGCTTCAGTTACAGAGCAATTAGATACTTTATTAGAAGATGCTAAAATTGGTCCTGAATTAATTGAAAGCTTGGGTGAAGGCTTTAGAAGCTTGACTGATCAAACAAGCAAATTATCAAATATTACGGATGCATCTGTGGCAACAGAACAATATGTGGCAAGTGTAAATTCTGCTGCACAAAATGTTGAATCATTGTCAGGTTCTTTCTCTAAAGCGGCTACTGCTTTAGGTGGATTAACAGTATCAACAGAAGATGGTACTTCTTTCGGTGAGCAATTAGGAGCAGTTGCCAAAAATTTATCTGCACTTAATGCATCTTATGAGTTGCAATTACAAGGTTCTAACGAACAGGTAAAAGCTACGCAAGCATTCCAGTCTGGATTAAATGAATTGATGGCGAATCTAAACGAATCAGTAGACGATACTAAACGTTACAAAGAGCAAATTGCTGAGTTGTCTACTAACTTAGAGTCACTAAATAATGTTTACGGTAATATGTTAAATGCAATGAAAACTAACTAATTAGTTTTCATTGTATTATAACTACCATTTCTAAAGTAAATAAATTAACCCCACAAAATTAAGTTAATATTATGGGAGGAGGAGGAAAAGAAACCCCACGGCAGAAGATGATTGGTATGATGTATTTGGTGTTAACAGCCTTGTTAGCAATGAATGTGTCAAAAAATGTACTTGCTGCCTTTGTTACAATTGAAGAAGGACTGAACGAAACAAATAGGCAAACGGATGCAAAAAACTTGCACTCCTATGCTGTATTTGATTCGGAGTTGGCCAATGATAGAAAACGTGCACAAAAGCATTATGATAATGCACAAAAGGTAAAGAAAGCGGCGGATGAGTTGTGTGCATTTATCGATTCTTGTAGAGGTGAAGTAATGTTTACCTTAGTAGCAGGTAATACCGATATTATTCCTAGTAGAGATTCAGCTGATACATGGCCGTTAACAGATGAAAACTTGCCTGGGTTGGATAACTATGATATTCCTACTCACATCTTAATTGGACCGCCAGAAAAACCAAACGGTTTGGCCATTCCAATGAAACAGAAAATCAAGGAGTTTAGAGAGTTGTGTTTCAATTCTGTTCCTGATAAGGAGAAAAAGAACCTGCAAATTGGTTTAAATGTTGAAGATGTGTGGGATAACCACTACCACGATTCTATTCCTTGGGAAATCTCTAACTTCGACCATACAACGGTTGCTGCGGCATTAGCATTATTAGCGGGTGTGAAAAACGAAATTAAAACAGCAGAAGCTGATGTGGTAAATATATTGCTTAGTCAATTATCTGGTGATATTATTCGTTTTGATGTTGTAGAGCCTAAGGTTATTGCTTCATCAAACTATGTTATTGCTGGAAGTGAATACAAAGCGGATATATTCTTAGCAGCATATAGTACTACCCAAGATCCTGTTATTATGGTAGAAGGACAAGATTCAGCCTTAAACGTTGAAGGTGGTATGGGTAAATACGTTTACAAAACAGGTGCGCCTGGTGAAAAATATGTAAAAGGGGTTATTAAAGTAAAAGGGCCAGACGGCAAATTCAAAGAACATGAATTTGCTGATACCTTTATGGTAGCAAAGCCATCTTTTGCTGTATCACCTACTAAAATGAATGTGTTTTACATTGGTGTAGATAATCCTGTAGAAATATCTGTTGCTGGTGCAGCGCCTAACCAAATTTCTGCTTCATTGTCTCCAAGCTCTGCGGGTAGAATTACGCCTAAAGGTGGCGGAAAATATGTGGTGAAGGTTAAGAAAGGTTCTAAATGTCAAATAAATGTTGGTGTAAAGAAAAACGGAAAAGTAAAGCCAATGGGTAAAGCACCGTTCCGTATTAAACCAGTACCTAGTCCGGTAGCTTCTTTTGCTGGTGTACGTGGTGATGGTAAAGTTACCAGAGGTAAACTTAAATCTGCTGGTGGGGTTATTCCTAAATTGGATGATTTCGTGTTCGACCTTAAATTCCCTGTAGTTTCATGGGTATTATCTATGAATATCAATGGAGTTTTCGTTGATAAAAAAGCAAGAGGTCCGGCAATTACACCAGCTATGAAACAACTTTTAGCTAAAGCCAAACCAGGTGGTAAAGTGTTAATTGAGCAGGTAAAAGTAAAAGCACCAGATGGTAAAATCAGAAAAATTTCTGGTTGTGTAATTAAAGTGAGGTAATATTTAAAACGTTTTGTTATGAAAAAGTTTAAAATTACATTAGCAGCAGTATTAACGGTATTTGTAGGTTCAACTACATTTGCCCAAGAAGAGGACAATGGAGGTGTATTAGCGCCACCAAAATTCCCAGATGGTGTGTATACTAAATCACACACCAAACAAAAGCGTGCTGTGCCTTATTCTTTCTTAAGAGAGGCAGATGTAATGTGGGCAAAACGTATTTGGAGAGTTATTGATTTACGTGAAAAGTTAAATCAACCATTATATTACCCAACTACACCAATCCTAAACCGTAAAAGTTTATTTGATGTAATGAAGGATGAAATATTAGCAGGCAATTTAATTGCCTTTAATAACCCTGCATTAGATGATGAGTTTAGATTGGAAATGACAATAGCTGAAGTGAACCAAGTATTGGTTTCTTGGGATTCTACCAACCAAGTGGAGGATCCGAATGATCCAGGTGTATTAATTGATGCGCCAATTAAAATGGAAACTACTTCTGACCTTGTGTGGAAATACTGGGTAAAGGAAGATTGGTTTTTTGATCGTCAACGTTCTGTAATGGAAGTAAGGATTCTTGGTCTTTGTCCATTGGTAGAAAAGAAAACGGAAACAGGAGAAGGTACCGGTGCTGATAAAGCATTGTTTTGGATTTATTTTCCTCAAGCCCGTCCAATATTTGCTAACCAAGAGGTGTATATGCGTCATAATGATGCGGAACGAAGAACCTTTGATGAAATATTTTGGAAGCGAATGTTCTCTAGTTACATTCGTAAAGAAACTAACGTGTACGACAGGGTAATTGTTGAATACGTGTCTGGTTTAGATGCTTTGTTAGAAGCTGAAAGAATCAAGAAAGACATTTTCGTGTTCGAACACGATTTATTCCACTACTAGTAGTATTTCGTTAAGCGTATAGCTTAAACAATAAAAAAGACCCTTGAAATTTTATTCAAGGGTCTTTTTTTGCTTCATAAATTCATTTGCTGAATAAATAGTGGATTCATCATTGCGTGGTCTTCTCATTTTTGCCCCAGAGGCTAATATGGCGCTGTTTATTCATTATAGTAATTCGATAAGGCATACGTGTTTAACGAATATTCTGAAACCCGCTTGTGTAGTTCTTAACCAATAATAGAGATAGAGATGATGCTAATGTGTACAATGGAGCAGTTGAAGACGATGTTTCTGAGCTTGATGTTCTTATTAGTAACAGAATGAATCAAAAACGATATCTCTCCTGCAACATGACCAATGCATGTTTAAACCTTTGCTAGTATTTATGAAAGAAAAGAATCTTGTAATTATCTAACCCTAACGATAGATCAAATAGGTATAATTATCGGAACCTCAAGGTTACATCATCAGAAGCGCCAGGCTCATTTAATATTAGAGAACCTACAACAAATCTGTTAACAATTTGTGGATGTTCAGCTCTAACCGTAAACACGATTGGCAATTTAATGTCTTCAAAAACGGCTGTTCCTGCAGCATCAGTTCTCTTTTCATAAGTAACATCACCCGCGCGTGTGTTATAAAGTGTATCTATTCGCACTGCCAAACTTGTATCCTTTATGGTAATTACTTGATTAACACCACCAATATTGGCAATCACTGACGTGTCTTTAATCGTTGTAACAATTGTATGCGCAGTATCTAAAGCTTGTGGGTGGTACAATACCACTCTGGCATTATTCAATGGCAAGCCCGTTGAATCAATTACATAAACGGTACCTGTTAAACTATCATCTTTCTGACAAGAAGTACTAACAATTGCCGAAACAAAAAGCACAGCAATTAACGTTAATATCGACGAGTTGTTTATTAATTTTTTCATGTTTCTTCTTATTGTGCAAATGCCTATAGCCAAACAAAGCTACTACATTATATTAGTAATTCAAAATACCCTACTTATAAGATGGCATTTAGGTTAAAAAGGTTGCAATTAAGGTGTTATTTGCTTCACAAAATGCCCAATTTGATTTATAGATTTTGTTGCTTCTGGTAGCATGGGACTATAAGCTTGCCATACATGCGGCATTTTGCTAACAATTTGTACTTTTATTTCAGCTCGCGCAGGTTTTGCAAGTTGCTCAAAACGCAACGTATCATCTAGTAAAATTTCAGTATTACTTACTTGTATTAACACAGGTGGTAAACCCTTCAAATCTGCATTTAAGGGTGATGCATAAGGGTTTTGCAAATTATCTTTTGCGTACATTATACCAAACCGTTGCAAGGCTTTTTTGGGAACCATAGCGTCTTTTTTGGCCAGCCGTTCGGCCGATTCACCCGTACATTCCAAATCTAACCAGGGCGACATAAGTACACCTCCAGCGGGCAGCGGTAATTTATCGTCCCGTAACTTTAGTAAGGTAGCAGCGGCCAAGCCTCCTCCTGCCGAATCGCCTGCTATTACTATGTTTTTATTGTTAATGCCTTGTTCTAATAGCCATTTATATACGTTTACCGCATCATCCAATCCCGCTGGAAAAGGTTTTTCTGGTGCCAAACTATATTCAACAGATAAACATTTGCAATTGGCGGCAAGGGCAATATTAGCAACCAAGGCTCTATGCGTTTTAACCGATCCAGAAACATAACCACCTCCATGTAAATAAAGCATTACGGCATCATTATTCAGGTTTTTAGGAGTGCTCCATTCTGCGCTAACACCATTGCATATGACCGCTTCCGTTGCAATACCTTTTGGTTTTACCGCCATGGACGTTAGCTTTTCCAAGGATTTACGTGTAACCCTTATCGGGGCCGTTGCTAATTTGTTTTTGTTAACAAAAAAACGCAAAAACAAATCCATAAAATAACTCTGAACGCTGGCCATATTGTTGCTCTAATGCTGAAAGTAAAGGTATAAACAAATAAAAAAAAGCTCTTTTACATACGTGTAAAAGAGCTTTTTATTTCCTGAAGGGATAAATTAAGCCTTAGCCGGTGCTTCTGGCTTAGGTAGTAATGCTTTTTTCGAAAGCTTAAACTTACCTGTTTTCGGATCTATACCAATTAATTTAACCTGAAGTTTTTCTCCTTCCTTGAAAATACCATCCATACTTTCAATACGTTTATGATCAATTTCAGAAATATGAAGTAAACCATCTTTACCAGGCATAAATTCAACAAATGCACCAAATGGCATTATCGATTTAACTTTTCCTTCATACACCTCATTAACTTCTGGTTGTGCAACAATGGCTTTAATTCTGCCTAAAACAATATCAATTGTTTCTTTGCTTGTAGCCACAATATCAATGTGCCCTTCACCATCAATTTCTTCAATTACAATGGTTGCACCGGTTTCACGTTGCATTTCCTGAATAATTTTCCCGCCAGGTCCAATAATAGCACCAATAAACTCTTTGGCAACTGTCATTTTCACAATACGTGGTGCATGTGGTTTGTAGTCTGCATTTGATTCAGTAAGCGTTTTCGCCATTTCACCCAAAATATGCAAACGGCCTTGCTTTGCTTGCTCTAGTGCTTCTTCCATAACTGAATATGGTAGCCCATCTACTTTAAGGTCCATTTGGCAAGCAGTAATACCATCTTTAGTACCACATACTTTAAAGTCCATATCACCTAAGTGGTCCTCATCGCCTAAAATATCTGATAAAATCGCATAATCACCTTTATCATCAGCAATCATACCCATAGCAATACCAGAAACAGGCTTCTTAATTTTAACACCTGCATCCATCATTGCCAATGTACCAGCACAAACGGTTGCCATAGATGACGATCCGTTCGATTCTAATATGTCAGATACAATACGAACGGTATATGGGTTTTCTTCAGAAATTACCGTTTGTAAGGCTCTTTCTGCTAAGTTACCATGACCAATTTCACGACGTCCTGGCCCTCTGTTTGGTCTTGCTTCACCTGTACTAAAGGCAGGGAAGTTATAATGCAAAATAAAGTTGCTTTGTCCTTGCTCCAACACCTTATCAATGTTTTGCATATCCAATTTAGTACCTAAAGTTACAGAGGTTAACGATTGAGTTTCACCTCTCGTAAAAACTGCTGAACCGTGAGCAGAAGGCAAGTAATTCACTTCACTCCAAATAGGTCTAATTTGATCTGGCTTACGACCATCAATACGCATTTTGCTATCCAATACAAATTTTCTAACAGCATGGTATTCTACATCGTGGAAATATTTTTTTGCTAAGCCTTCATCCAATTCTTCTTTTTCTTCTTCAGGCAAAGCATCAATCCATTCATTTAATACTGCTTTGAAATTGGCGCTTCTTTCGTGTTTGTTAGGATTTTGCGCTTTGGCTACTTCATAAGTTTTATCAAACAACTCTTTGCTAATTCTCTCTGCAAGCGCTTCGTCATTTGTTTCATGATCATATTCACGTGTAACAATAGCACCTTTTTCAGCTTCAACTTTAGCAACAAAATCTTTAATAGCTTGTACTTGCACTTTAATAGCGTCATGACCAAACTTAATCGCTTCCACCATTTCTGCTTCTGAAACTTCTTTCATTTCTCCCTCTACCATCATTACATCTTTTTCAGATGCAGCAATAATCAAGTCAAGTGTATTGTTTTCCATTTGCTCAGCGCTAGGGTTCACAATAAGTTCACCATCCACTTTTGCAACGCGTACTTCAGAAATTGGTCCATCAAATGGTATATCCGAAACACAAATAGCAGCACATGCAGCTAAACCAGCTAATGCATCTGGTTTGTCATTTACATCACCCGAAATAAGGGTTACCAACATTTGTGTGTCAGCATGGTAATCTTTCGGAAAAAGAGGACGTAAAGCCCTGTCAATTAACCTACTTATTAATATTTCGTGGTTTGATATTCTTGCTTCTCTTTTAAAGAATCCTCCAGGGAAACGCCCTGCAGCAGCATAGTTTTCTCGGTAATCAACAGATAATGGTAAAAAATCTGTACCTGGTCTTGCTTCTTTTGTTGATACAACGGTGGCTAGCAACATTGTATTTCCCATCTTTACTACTACCGACCCATCAGCTTGTTTGGCTAATTTACCTGTTTCTAATTCTATAGTTCGGCCATCCGGCAACTCAAAACTATGTGTAATTCCAATTTTTGACATCTTTTCTTTCTTTTTAATTTATTGTTTTCTTTTCCTCTGTTTATTTATTGTCCTGTATATATGCAAAAAGCATCCGAATAGTGGATGCTCTTTGTCCTAATTTTGTATTCCAATCAAAACTTAACGTCTTAATTTAAGCTTCTTTACAATTGCACGGTAACGCTCAATATCTTTCTTTTCAAGGTAGTTTAAACGCTTTCTACGTTTAGATACTAGTGCAATTAGTGCTCTTTGCGTACCGTAATCTTTGTGATTCTTTTTAAGGTGCTCTGTAAGGTGGGCAATTCTGTGAGAAAATAATGCAATCTGCCCTTCTGAAGTACCAGTATCGCTTTCCGATTTACCGTACTTTTTAAAAATTTCTTTTTTATCCTCTGATGTTAAATACATAATGTACTAAAATATAATTTATTCTACTTTTCCCAAACGGGCTACAAAGGTAAGTATTTTTTTAATACAAACAGTATAAATTGGGTATTTCAGGCTTATTTGGAAATTATCCGCCCGTTTTTCTTACGGTTTGCACTTTTACCTTAGCGCCAGCCGTTTTACCAGCTTTCTGATTATTGGCTTTGGTATTGGTCTTTTTAGGTGCTTTTTTCGCCGCTTTTGCTTTAGTTTTGGCCTTTTTGTCTCCTTCTGCGCTCTCTTTCTTCTCCTCCTTTTTAGTTTCTAATAGCCCATTTTTTTGCAATATATTATACCATTGCAATACTTTTTTTATGTCAGATACATATACTCTATCCTCATCAAAATTCGGAAGCGCCTTTTTAAAATAAGCCTTTAATTCATCATTACCTGATTTATGACTCAAACATTCACCCCCTTTTTCAGTATCATAAATTTTTTGAAAAACATCCGCCAATGGCATGTCGTCATCTTCCGTATAAATAGTGATACTCTCTAACTCACTTACTTTATGGGTTGCGTAGGCTGGTATACGTTTTTTATCAATCAACGATTCTACCAAAACACCATTTTTAATTTGGGCTACAATTTTAAACAAGCCACCCATTCCTCCAATCGAAATAATATCACTTAAATTCATAATCTATTGTTTGTTTTATGCAAATGTATAAATTTTGTTACCACATATCATGTATTATTTACATGGAGGTATTGTTTCTAGGTATCGATAGCTATTATCATTATAATTCATTTGGCAACAAAAATGTTGCATGCCGTTAGTAACCACTAATAGTTCAACCTTAAAAGCCATATTGTATCGGGCTACTTGATCAAATGTGTCTTGGGTTATTTTAACCGTAGGCCGTTTACATTCTACTATCATATAAGGTTCACCTTGTTTATTGTAAATGACAATATCAGCACGGTTTTGTATGGTATTATATTTTAAGCCTTTTTCAATGGCTATTAAAGAGGCCGCATAGCCTTTTTCCTGAATCAAAAACTGCACAAAATGTTGTCTAACCCATTCCTCCGGGGTTAACACCAATTGTTTTTTACGCAAGGTGTCAAAAATGTAGGTTTTTCCGTTCTTTTCGCTCATGCGAAACGGGTATTGCGGTAAGTTTAATGCTTGCATTGTGAGTACGAAGTAAGAGAAATTTGCAACAAAAGCACAGTTTTAACGTATTTAATAAGCAAGCTTGGATAAATAACCACCATAATTCAAATGTATGAAAAGTAAAAATGAAATAGTTGATGATTGGTTGCCGCGTTATACCGGGCTACCCCTAAAAAAATTTAGCAAGTATGTGTTGTTAACTAACTTCAATACGTATGTAAATATTTTTGCTGAGCTAAACGGAGTAAAAGTGTGTGGTAAAGATAAGCCTATGCCTAACGCAACAGCCAACGGTGTTACCATCGTTAATTTTGGTATGGGAAGTGCCAATGCTGCTACTATAATGGATTTGTTAAGTGCCATAAAACCAAAAGCTGTTTTGTTCTTGGGCAAATGTGGTGGCTTAAAAAGAAAAAACAAAGTAGGAGATTTAATATTACCCATTGCCGCCATCAGGGGAGAAGGAGCATCCAACGATTATTTTCCTCCAGAAGTACCTGCATTACCCGCCTTTAATTTGCAAAAGGCTATTTCGTATACCATTCGTAAGCGTGCAGAAGATTATTGGACAGGTACCGTATTTACAACCAACCGCCGAGTATGGGAACATGACGATGTGTTTAAAAAGTACTTACGTAAAATACGTGCCATGGCTATTGATATGGAAACGGCCACCATTTTTTCTGTGGGCTTTTTCAACCAAATTCCTACTGGAGCTTTATTATTGGTAACAGATCAACCTATGGTGGCCGAAGGCGTAAAAACAGCTAAAAGTGATAAAACCGTAAGCCAAAACTACGTGGGTAAGCACATTCAAATTGGCATTGACGCCTTGCACGAAATAAAAAATAATGGCTTATCAGTAAAACACTTACGTTTTGGGTAAATTGGAAAATATTACCGCTGCCAAATTGCAAAGTGTGCACGAGGCAAATAAATAGTATTTTTGTCTTTAGATGGAATACAACCAAATCATTGCTGATTTACAAAGTAAAAAGTATAAGCCCGTATACTTCTTAATGGGTGAAGAACCATACTTTATTGATATGGTGGCTGATTATGTGGAAGGCAATGTGTTGGATGAAGCTGAGAGAGATTTTAACCAATCGGTATTGTACGGTAGAGATGTGAGCACCAACGATGTGGTATCCGCTGCCAAGCGTTTTCCAATGATGGCAGAACATCAGGTAATCATCGTTAAAGAAGCGCAGGAGATAAAAGATTTAGTACCACGAGCCAAGCAAAAGGCAAAGTCAGAATTAGAAACATATTTAGATAACCCACAGGCATCAACCATTTTGGTGCTATGTTATAAATACAAAAAGCTAGATAAACGTTCCTCTTTGTATAAAGCCATAGATAAAGTGGGAGTAGTGTTAAGTTCTGCAAAACTATACGATAACAAGGTGCCTGATTGGATTAACAATTACCTAAAAGGAAAAGATTATTCTATCGGCCCTAAAGCCAGCGCCTTGCTTACAGAATACTTAGGAACCAATTTGAGTAAAATTTCCAATGAATTGGATAAGTTGATGATTAGCTTACCAGCAAAATCAGAAATTACAACAGACCATATTCAAAATAACATTGGTATTAGTAAAGATTATAATGTGTTTGAGCTGCAAACGGCCTTAGGAAAAAAGGATGTAGTTAAGGCTAATAGAATAATTAATTACTTCGCGGCTAATCCAAAAGAGCACCCTATGGTGTTAACCATTATTTCGTTATACGGTTATTTTTGCAAGTTGTTGAAGTACGCTTTTTTAAAAGATAAAAGTCAAAAAAATGTGGCGTCTGCAATTGGCGTACATCCCTTTTTTGTAAAAGAATATGAAAGTGCTGCTAAAAACTTTTCGGTAAAAAAACTGCGCTCCATTTTTTCATATTTGCGCGAATACGATATGAAATCGAAAGGAGTAGATAGTGGTTCTGCTACCCACGGAGAATTACTCAAAGAGCTAGTATTTAAAATTATGCACTAGCTGATTTCAGCAACCATCACCAAAGCATGAACGGATAAGTTCAAGCCAAACATTTCACGTTCAGGTTCTTTTTCAATATCGGTACGCATTACGGAAAAACCATTGTCGGCTAAAAGGGTAGTTAGTTCTTCTTCGCTATACATCTTAAACCCATACTTGGTTACCGGAAACTTTTCCAAATCACTTTTCGGTCGCAAACCTAAAATTAACATGCCTTTAGGTTTTAACACACGTTTAAACTCCGCTAATATTTTAGTTGGGTCTTCCCAAAAGTAAACAGTATTCACCGTCATTATTTTGTTTACGCTTTTATTCTCTAGGGGCAGTGTGTGCGCATTGGTTAAATAAAATTCAGCACTTCCTCTGTCAACTGCTGCGTCATTT
>CAXHCC010000019.1:0-22831 GCA_964014945.1 uncultured bacterium
TGCCGGATGTGGATGGCATTGAAACCTGTCAGCAAATTAGACGTACCCCTGGTGTAGAGCACACCCTTATTGCTATGCTTACTGCTAGAGGGGAAGATTATTCGCAAGTGGCAGGATTTGATGCCGGTGCTGATGACTATATTACCAAACCTATTAAACCAAAAGTATTGGTAAGTAGGATAAAAGCTTTATTGCGCCGTAAACAAAGCACCGCTGCAACTACTGAAAAAGAAACAATGCAATTGGGTGATATTACCATTGACCCAGAGCGTTATTTAGTAATAAAAAGTGGTGATGAACTGCTTTTACCAAAAAAGGAATTTGAGTTATTGGCGCTACTGTCATCTAAGCCAGGAAAAGTATTCACCCGCGAAACAATTTTAAATAAAGTTTGGGGTGGCGAGGTGGTAGTGGGCGACCGCACCATTGATGTACACATCCGTAAACTCCGCGAAAAACTGGGCGACCAATACATCCGCACCGTAAAAGGTATTGGCTATACCTTTGAGTTTTAGTATTCTTTTTTTCTACACGTCATTGCGAGCGTAGCGCGGCAATCTCAGTTTGTCGTGATTCGAAAACAACAGGATTTGCAATACTAAATAACAACTAAATGAAAAAGGGAGGAGTAGTTTATATGCTAGCCAATAAAGCAAACACAACATTGTATGTTGGTGTTACTTCTGATTTGATAAAACGTTTAGATGAACACAAGTCAGGCAAGTACAGCAGAAGTTTTTCGAATAGATACAATTTGACCAAGCTAGTTTACTTTGAAGGGTTTCATAGTATAGAGGAGGCAATAGCAAGAGAAAAACAAGTTAAAGCAGGGAGCAGAAAGAAGAAGGATCTTATAATTAGCACCGTAAATCCTAACTGGAATGATTTATCTGGAAAATTAGATGAGTGGTTGTAATTCTAAGATTGCCACACCCTCCTTTTGTCGGGTTCGCAATGACGAATCCAGAAACGTCATTGCGAGCGTAGCGCGGCAATCTTTCATTAAAACAAAGTAGTGTTTGGTGTTGTTAAACCCCTCTCAAGAGGGGAGCTATTGCACAAAATAACACTACCTTTAATGCATGAAATCTTCATCAGCAAGAGCGCTGCTGTTTTTTACAGCCGTTTGTTTAGCAACTGTGGTAGGGGCAATAGCTGCTTGGTATTCCTATTCCAACACGGGTGCGTACAACTGGCGCCTCATTTGGTTTGCTGTTGCTATTTCCTTTTTTACCTCCTTGGTCATTTTTATAATGACCAACGTTTTGGTATTTAAAAAAGTAGATAAGGTGCTTAAAAACATTCGTTTGTTTCGTAGCCAAAAAGAAAACCAATTAAAATACCCTGTTAACTATAACAATGAAGTTGAAAAGTTGAATAACGAAGTATTGGCTTGGCATAACGACAGGAAAAATGAGATTGAACGTTTAAAACAATTGGAGTCATACCGTAAAGAATTTTTAGGTAATGTATCGCATGAGCTTAAAACACCGGTGTTTAATATTCAAGGCTATACTTCAACTTTGTTAGATGGAGGATTGGAAGATCAAAACATTAACAGAAAGTACCTTGAACGTACGGAAAAAAGCGTAGAACGAATCATTTCCATGATTGAGGATTTAGAATCAATTAACCAATTAGAATCAGGTGAACTAGAATTGGAAAAAGAAGATTTTGACATTTATAGCTTAACTGAAGAAGTGGTAAAATCATTGGAGTTTCGAGCCAACCAAAAAGGTATTCTCACTAATCTACCTAAAGACAAAAATGCCATTAAAGTACATGCTGATAAATTTAGAATTAGACAGGTATTAGAGAACTTGTTAAACAATGCCATTAAGTACGGTAAAGAGTATGGGCAAACCAGCATTAACTTTTATAAAACGCCAATGGGTATTAGTATAGAAATTGCGGATAATGGTATCGGAATTGACAAATCGGATATCAATCGTTTATTTGAGCGCTTTTATAGAGTAGATAAAAGTAGAAGTAGTCACCAAGGTGGAACCGGTTTAGGCTTAGCCATAGTAAAACATATTATTGAAGCACACAACCAAAAAATAAGCGTAACAAGTGAGCTTGGAAAGGGCACCACCTTTTCGTTCTTACTTCCCGAAGTAAAAAATGCTTAAAGTGCTGCAATTTTAGTTGCCAGATTTTTAGAGGCCGATAAGGTTTTAAACCCTGAATAAATTTTGCTTTGTGCAAGCGCTTTTTTCAAATCAAACACATCTTGATGTTGATAATATGCAGCTCCTTCTTGCTGCAATTTGTGGGCCAAATACTCTTGTTCCGTTTGTCCTGGAGTAGGAACAAAAATGGCTTTTTTGCCCAATGCAGCTAGGTCCATGATGGTAGAATAACCCGATCGGGCAATGACTAAATCCGACTGCTCTATTACTTTCTGTAAGTCTTTACTGTTTAAATGATCATGTATTTCTACAGCACCCTTTAGGTTTCTGTTTTTACTTTTAGGTTTACCGCATACCATAATGCAATTTCCGTCGTAGTTTTTCAATTGCTGCAACATTAGTTGCTCAAAAATGCTTCGTTGAGGTTCAGGCCCTGAAATAATTACAGCAATGTCGTATTGTTTTTCTTGTGGGGAGGAAGGGTTAAATCTGCTTAGCGGACCAACAAAAAAAGTGTTATTGTCTATAGGGTATTTATGCGATAAATCTCCTGATAGGTTCTCTTTCCCTTCATTGTCAGGCACCCAAATTTCATCAAAAGGGGCCATTTGTTTTTGTAGTTGTTGGTGCAAAATGTTTTCGAAAAATGGCGCCTTTAACATGAGTTGATGTGTAATAAAAATGTTTTTTGTTTTGGGGCTCCAAGCACCATATCGGTTGTCAGATATTACCACATCTATTTTATTCTTGCGGACTATTTTTTGTAAAATGGCATGCTCCTTTTTAATGCTTTTTAAAAAAGTAATAAGCGTTAACAACATTTCCAACAGTTTGTTTTTGCCAGCACCATATGTAATGTTAGCCCCTTTAAAGGAGATGTTATCTATTTGTGGAAACTCGTTTTTTAATAAAGTTTTACCAGGTCCATCTGCAGCAATAATTACCGTAGCGCCCTGTTGCAATAACAAATGAATAATGGGTATGCATCGGGTAGCGTGCCCCAGCCCCCAATTTAAGGGGCATATAAGTATTCGTTTATTGGAAAGCATGAAATTGTATTTTTGTAAAAATACAAATAAGCGATAAGGGTTTTACAATATGGGAAAGGATAAACTAAGAAAGTTTAAAGAGGTAGAAGGTTTTGATAATTGCGTAGCGTTGGGTCACGAAATTGCCTTTGCAGATAGTTTTCCACTAAAAGGAAAATGGAGAAAGGAGCACTTTAAAAATGACAACCCAATTGTTTTAGAGTTGGGTTGTGGTAAAGGAGAATATACCGTGGGTTTGGCCAAGCGTTACCCGAACAAAAACTTTATTGGTGTAGATATTAAGGGCAATAGAATTTGGAAAGGAGCCAAAGAAGCAACCGAAACCAAGATGAATAATGTGGCCTTTATACGTACGCGAATAAATTTCATTGATGCTTGTTTTGTGGCGGATGAGGTGGATGAAATATGGATTACCTTTCCTGATCCACAGCCAGAAAAACCACGAACACGTAAGCGCCTAACCAACATGAACTTTATAAATAAGTACAAAAAAATATTAAAGGACGGCGCTCCTATTCACTTAAAAACCGATAGTCGATTTTTTTATGATTATACCTTGGGGGTAATAAAAGAAAACAATTTTAAGTTGGTGGACAGTACTACGGATTTATATGCCGATGCTAAAGAAAGGGATGAAGCTTTAACAAGTATTCAAACCTTTTACGAGAAAAAGTTTTCGGAGCAAGGTTTTAAAATTAACTACCTGAAATTTATTCCGTGAGTCAAACGCAAAACGATTTTTTTACCAACGTATACGAAGTGGTGCGTTTGATACCAAAGGGTAGAGTAACCAGTTATGGCGCAATTGCCAAGTACTTGGGAGCAGCTCGTTCATCGCGCATGGTGGGTTGGGCCATGAACAATGCCCACGATCAAAAAGAGTTTGTACCGGCACACAGGGTGGTTAACCGCAACGGCATGTTAACGGGTAAACATCATTTTCCAACGCCCAATGCCATGCAAGAATTATTAGAGCAAGAAGGGGCCATCATCCAAAAGGATACAATTAAAAACTTTAAGGAAATCTTTTGGGATCCAGAAACAGAATTGGCTTTGTAATGAATTACAAATGTAGGCTTACGTTATGGCTTTTTGTGTTAATGTGTACAACTGTTGGTGCACAAGTAACGCCACATTATGCTACAGTAGAAAAATATAACGCTACGTTACAACCCTTTGAAAAGCATATGTACCTACCAGTAAACTTTGACGCATTTACCCTACTCAATTCCATAAGTGATAGTTTAAATGATGCTACCATCAAACGCATCGATTTGGTGTATACCACCTATCGCTTAGATCCTAATTTTAACCAAGCGTTATTGAACAACAACCGAACAAAAGCGTTATTAAAAGCACTGCCCATTGCCAACGATGAATTAATTTCTTGGCGATATGTTGGCCAAACAAATGCCACTACACCTGAAAGTGCTAAAGCAATGTTTCATGGCTTTGTGGTGTATTATCAAGAACGGCCAAGTAAAGAAAGTGTGCAGCAAGAAATTGCATTTCTCAACAGCTATTTAAAATCAGAATCCGTTGCTAAACCCAAAAAATCTGCAACTAGCAGCACAACCAATAACAACTTTGCAAATACATTACAAAAAGCAGGCATACCAAAAAGTATTGCTAAATCAAGCAATATTACTTTGTATAACGAAAACAGTAAATGCATCGAAACCATTACCCAAATTATATATGGTACCAAAGATGTAAAGGATAAGCGCATCGATAGTATTTATGCTTTAGAAAATTTGGTGGGTGTTTCACAACACATAGAAGCCGTACCCAATAGTGTGGTAAGAAAGTATACCATAAAGTATCAGTTAAAAAAAGATTCTTGTGCAGACGAACCTGTTGTAATTGACCAAACTAAGCGTGTTGCAATACCCAAAAATTGGGATACAAAAAGCGATTTTGATGCGGTGGCAGCGGTGTTTAATCGTTATCCCAATTGGAGCAACTCTGTGGTGGTAATGGACGTTACCGGAAGCATGTCGCCCTACCTAGCCAAAACCATGGTATGGCTAAAAGCTACACACGATAGTAGTCGTATAAAAGCTTTTGTGTTTTTTAACGACGGTGATGGCAAACGCGATAAAGAAAAAGTAACGGGTAAAGTTGGTGGTGTATATAATGCTGATAATACTTCTTTTAAAGACGTATATAAAACAATGATAACTACCATGCAGAAGGGTGGTGGAGGTGATAGGCCTGAGAATAATTTAGAGGCCACCATAAAAGCTTTAGCACTTTACCCCAATACAACAGAGGTAATTTTGGTGGTAGATAATTTTGCTACCCCACGCGATTTAAAATTGGCAAAAAAAATAAAGCAGCCACTTCACATTATTTTGTGTGGCGCTAATGATAAAATTAACAAGGCTTATGTGCAATTAGCGTATAATTCTGGTGGGTGGGTGCATACCTTAACGCAAGACTTGCATTTAAAAGGCATGGCTTCAAAAACTGTTTTTAGTTTAGGAAACAATCAATTTAAATTAATGAATGGCCGCGTGTTGTTAATGCCTTCTAAAGGACATAATTAAATCACATCAAAAGGTGTGTAGCTGTCCCTTTTAATTATATTATAATCCTTTGCCTTTTTCTTCGTAGTATAAAACTATTCCAAAAAAGTGTAAAAGGATATAAATTTAAATTCCTAATATAGCTGAAACTTCAATCGCCTAATCATGAAAAACTTAATAGCTACCTTCTGTATAGTATTCTCTTTTGCCAACGTTGTTGCGCAATGTGACGATGCGCAAATTCAGTCTTTTAGGATTAACACCAACGGTGAACTAGCCGACTACAATACCAATTGTTGTCCGTCGGTAAGCGAACTAACCTACACACAAATGTCTGACAGTGCAGGGGTAACTTCTATTTGGTATAATACCAATTACATTTTTGTGAATACGAATAGCTTGGCTTATTATACAATGGGCCCTTGGGCAACAGCTATGGTGCCAGCCGATCAGGATGTGATGATTAAATTACCTAGAACGGTAACAGAAGACACGAGTGGAGATAAGAACACAGCAGAGAGTGGTACAATAGGTGTTGGGGTGGATGGAGTAAGTATCTTTTCAGAAACAACTTCTAATTCTTATAGTAATAGCGATGGAAATAATGAAGGCTCTGGTGATGGCATTTGGAATGAGGATGCTTGGAAAGATGAGCAATGGAGTTTAGATACTACCGGTAACGGGCATACCAACGCAGGAGGAAAATATCACTATCATGCAAGTCCAAAACAATTGTATGGCGATATATCTGCTGGGCACTCACCAATAGTTGGGTGGGGATTAGATGGTGTACCAATTTATGGTCCATATGGTTATTCTGATTCAATGGATGCGAACTCGGCGGTGGTGAGAATGGAAACAGGTTATTCATTACGAAATATAACCGACCGAACAACATTGCCCGATGGAACGGTATTAGCAGCAAACCAATACGGCCCTTCTATTGCCGCTTATGAGTTGGGTACTTATGTAGAAGATTACGAGCACGTTTCTGGACAAGGACATTTAGATGAACACAACGGTAGGTTTTGTGTAACACCAGAATACCCAAGTGGTGTGTACGCGTACTTTGTTACCGAAGATGCAGCAGGAGAACCAGTATTCCCTTACTTTATTGGTCCTGAATTTTATGGTGAAACAGCAAGTGGATCATCCATTCCAGCAAACGCATCACAATACGATCCTGCAACCTGTTCCGCGCCAGATGCGGCTTTTTCTGCAGCGGCTACCTCTTTATGTAAAGACTCATCTACTACTTTTACTGATGCCTCAACCAATACGCCAACGAGTTGGACATGGACCTTTAACCCAACAACAGTTACTTATTTAAACGCAACTACATCTTCTTCTCAAAATCCACAAGTGCAGTTTGATGCAGCGGGTACATACACCGTAACGCTTATGGCTACAAACGCTTCCGGGAGCGATTCAGAAGTGAAATCAGCATACATCACGGTAAGTGATTTACCAAGCGCTGCTGGTGCCATTACAGGTTCTACCAGCGAAACTGAAAACGCTACAGGTATATCGTATAGCATTGCTGCGGTAAGTGATGCAACTGGATACAATTGGACAGTACCATCAGGAGCGTCAATTACTAGCGGTTCAGGCACCAATGCTATTACCGTTACGTTTGGTACAACTTCGGGTAATGTAGAAGTTACACCAACAAATGCTTGCGGAAACGGGACAAGTGCTTCCGTAGCAGTTACCTTAACAGCGGCTTCGGCCTGCGATTTAGGTTCTACCATTACATCATGGTCAATAAATACAACTGGCGCTACCGCTAATTATGAATATTACCCTGGGCCGCCACCAACTACCACAAGTGTGGCTATGTCCGATTCTTCAGATGTGCAAGCAGTATGTTATGATGCCTCTGATGTGTATGTACGCGCAACAGGATTGGCGAGCTATACTATGGGACCGTGGTTGCAAAACCCTAACGTGCCATCCAATCAATCGTACACGTTTAAATTCCCACGAACTCCAGCGCAAGAAACAGGTACGCAACGGGCGGTTCCGTTTGGTGGTGCTATAGGGGTAGCCATAAATGGTGCCGTGTTTTTTGGCTATGGCGATGGTAAATCCTATAGTTCAAGTCAAGGTTCTAACGTAAACAATGGAGACGGTAATTGGGATACTGATGCATGGGTGTCGGAAGGAACCACCATGGATGCCAATGGTGCTGGTCACCCAACGGGTGGCGGTAAATATCATTACCACGCAACACCAATTGCTTTCTACTCTAATTCAAGTACAAGCCATTCTCCTATTGTTGGTTATGCCTTTGATGGTTATCCAATATATGGTCCGTTTGCATATTCCTCTACCACCGATACAACAAGTGCAATTGTACGTATGGAAAGTGGATATGCTTTAAGAAACATAACCACCAGAACCACCTTGCCAGATGGTAGTACTTCTTCTCCTGCTGGGCCTGCTGTAACCAGTGGAGGTAATTTTGATTTGGGTACATACGTGCAAGATTATGAATATACAGGGGCTGGTACTTTGGATGAATACAATGGCAGGTACTGTGTAACTCCTGAGTATCCAAATGGTACCTATGCTTATTTTGTAACTATCGATGCAGCTTTTAATCCTGTGTTTCCGTACTTGCTTGCGTCGCAGTATTATGGCGTATTATCGCAATCCGATTTAAATTCGCAAGGCAGTTTTAGCACTCCTTCAGGGCTGTCTTGTTATGACGGATCTACTTGTGCTTCAGCACCAGTTGCCGCTTTTTCAGCTGACTCTACCTCATTGTGTAAAGACTCATCAGCTACATTTACAGATGCATCTACCAATTCACCAACAAGTTGGACTTGGGCATTCAATCCAACTACCGTTACCTATTTAAATTCAACATCATCGTCATCTCAAAATCCGGTGGTGCAGTTTGATGCTGCTGGTACCTATACCGTAACCTTAACTGCAACCAATGCTGCTGGGAATGATTTAGAAGTAAAAGCTAACTACATTACGGTGAGTGATGTTCCAAGTGCAGCAGGTGCCATTACAGGCTCAACCACTGAATGCCAAAACGCAACAGGAGTTACCTACAGCATTGATGCCGTTAGTGGTGCCACAGGGTATAACTGGACGGTGCCATCTGGGGCATCTATCACCAGCGGATCTTCCACCAACACCATTACAGTAACTTTTGGAACTACCTCTGGCAACGTAGAAGTTACCCCTACCAACTCTTGTGGTAACGGTACAGCTAGCTCAACAGCAGTTACATTGTCAACAGCGCCGGCCAGTACTGGAGCAATAACAGGTTCAGTAAGTGAATGTGAAAATGCAACAGGTATTGTATATACGGTAGGTGCCGTTACGGATGCTACGGGTTATAATTGGACGGTTCCAACGGGTGCATCTATCACCAGTGGTTCAGGTACCAATACCATTACGGTAACGTTTGGCACTACCGCAGGTAATGTAGAGGTAACGCCAACCTTTGCTTGCGGTAGTGGTACTACTAGTTCTATTGCCGTGAGTTTAACAGCTGTTCCAAGTGCTGCTGGAGCCATTACAGGATCTACCAGCGAATGTGAAAATGCAACAGGAGTAACCTATAGTATAGATGCTGTGAGTGGCGCAACAGGATATACATGGACAGTTCCAACAGGAGCATCTATTACCAGCGGTACCTCAACCAATACTATCACTGTAAGTTTTGGTACCACTTCGGGTAATGTGGAAGTAACACCTACCAATGCTTGTGGAAGCGGAACCAAGAGCTCAACGGCGGTTACCTTATCCACTTCTCCAAGTGCAGCAGGTGCCATTACAGGCTCTACCAGTGTTTGTGAAAATGCAACAGGAGTAACGTATAGCATAGCCGCTGTAAGTGGTGCAACTGGTTATGATTGGACAGTGCCAAGCGGTGCGTCCATCACAAGTGGTTCATCTACCAATACCATCACTGTAACCTTTGGTTCAACAGCTGGTAATGTAGAAGTAACGCCAACCAATGCCTGTGGTAATGGCACCAGTAGTTCAACTACAATTACCTTAAATCCTGTAGCAAATGCAGCAGGTGCAATAACAGGGTCTACGAGCGAATGTATAAATGCAACTGCCATTACTTATAGTATAACGCCAGTAACGGGCGCTACGGGTTATGATTGGTCTATCCCATCAGACGCTTCTATTACCAGCGGTTCAGGTACCAATGCCATCACGGTTTCTTTCGGTATTTTCTCTGGCAATGTAGAAGTAGCTGCCACTAATTCATGCGGTAACGGCACCAGTAGTTCAACGGCGGTTACCTTATCAGCAACCCCTTCAGCGGCAGGTAGCATTACAGGCTCAACTGCTGAATGTGAAAATGCTACGGGTGTAACGTATAGCATAGATGCTGTAAGTGGGGCAACGGGTTATAATTGGACGCTACCAACGGGTGCATCCATCACCAATGGTGCTGGCACCAATACCATTACCGTTACTTTTGGTACTAATTCTGGCAATGTAGAAGTAACGCCAACCAACTCATGTGGAAACGGAACGGCCGGTTCAACAGCGGTTACATTAACAGCAACTCCTTCAGCTGCAGGCGTCATTACAGGCTCAACCAGCGAATGTGAAAATTCGGCGGGTGTTGTTTATAGTATTAGTGCAGTAACCAATGCTACGGGTTATAATTGGACGGTACCATCGGGAGCATCCATCACAAGTGGTGCAGGTACCAATACCATTACGGTAACCTTTGGCACTACATCGGGTAATGTGGAGGTAACACCAACCAATACATGTGGCAATGGTACAAGCAGTAACCTGGCGGTTTCGTTAACTTCATCTCCAGCGGCAACAGGTCCTGTTACAGGCTCTACTAGCGAATGTGAAAATGCAACGGGAGTGGTGTATAGCATCGATGCAGTTTCGGGTGCCACAGGTTATAATTGGTCGGTACCAAGTGATGCTTCTATCACCAATGGTGCAGGTACCAATACCATTACTGTTACTTTTGGTAGTACTTCTGGCAATGTAGAAGTTACGCCTTCATTTACCTGTGGTAACGGTACAACAAGTACTACCGCAGTTACCTTAACCGCAGCGCCAAGTGCTGCAGGAGCCATTACAGGATCTACTAGTACTTGTGAAAATGCAACAGGTCTTACCTACAGCATTGATGCTGTAACAGGCGCAACAGGATATAATTGGACAGTACCAACAGGTGCATCCATCACAAGTGGTTCAGGTACCAATACCATCACGGTTACCTTTGGTTCAACAACGGGTAACGTTACGGTAACGCCTAGCAATAGTTGTGGTAACGGAAGTAGCAGTTCTGTTACAGTGGCCTTAAGTACCACACCATATGCAGCAGGAGCCATTACAGGTTCTACTAACGAATGTGAAAGTGCAGCAGGTGTAACGTATAGCATCACCCCAATAAGCAATGCAACGGGTTATGATTGGACAGTTCCTGCAGGTGCATCCATTACAAGTGGTTCAGGCACTAACTCCATAACGGTTACTTTTGGTAACACTTCTGGCTACGTGTCGGTTACACCAACTAACGGTTGTGGTAACGGAACAAGCAGTTCACTGGCAGTTACATTAAATTCTTCTCCTGCAGCAACAGGTGCTATTACAGGTTCAACAAGTGAGTGTGTAAACGCAACAGGCATTACCTACGGTATTGCAGCTGTTTCGGGTGCAACAGGATATAATTGGACGGTACCATCTGGTGCTACCATTACCAGCGGAACAGGAACAACGGATATTACCGTTACGTTTGACACCACTTCGGGTAACGTTGAAGTAACGCCAACCTTTTCTTGTGGAAACGGCACAACAAGTTCTGCAGCTGTTACCCTAACAGCTGTGCCTGATTCTGCAGGTACTATAACAGGGTCTGCCACTGAATGTGATAATGCAACAGGTGTAGTTTACACTATTGATGCAGTAGCCAATGCTAGCAATTATTCATGGTCGGTTCCGTCAGGGGCAACTATCACCAATGGTGCAGGTACCAATACCATTACGGTAACTTTTGGTACTACATCTGGTAATGTATCGGTAACGCCTACTAATACTTGTGGCTCAGGTGCTAGCAGCTCATTAGCTGTAACTATAACAGGTACCTTAGGTACAGCAGGAGCTATTACAGGATCATCTAACGTATGTGAAAACGGAACAGATGAAACTTATAGTATAGATTCGGTAGCGAATGCTACCAGCTATGCATGGACCGTACCATCGGGTGCTACTATTACCAGTGGTGATGGAACTAATTCTATAGTGGTTGATTTTGCTACCACGGCAGGCAATGTTTCGGTAACACCATCCAATTCATGTAGCACAGGTGCAAGTAGTTCATTGGCGGTGTCCTTGTCAACAGCAACCAGCACCCCAGGTGTTATTACAGGTTCTACAAATGAATGTGTAGATGCAAGTGGAATTACCTATAGCGTATCGGCAGTGTCGGGTGCAACGGGTTATCACTGGACTGTACCTAAAGATGCTACTATAACAAATGGACAAGGTACCAATGCCATCACCGTTACCTTTAGCAAGCAATCAGGAGAGGTGCGTGTTCGTCCAGGCTTTGCATGTGGAAACGGAACTACAAGTAAATTAGCAGTTACTATTGGTCGTAAGCCAGCCCCTGCAGGTGCCATAACAGGTGATACTATCGTATGTGAAAATGCTACTTCGGTTGCCTATAGTATTGATGCCGTTAATGATGCCAGCACTTACGCATGGACTTTACCAGCGGGTGCATCCATTACTAGCGGTGCTGGCACCAATTCAATTATTGTTGATTTCGCTACTACTTCAGGCAATGTATCTGTTACCCCATCTAACTCATGTGGTAACAGTCCGAGCAGTTCTGTAGTTGTTACCTTAGGCAGTGCTGCTAATGCAGCAGGCGCCATTACAGGTGCAAGTAGCGTATGTGAAAACACCGCAGGAGTAGCGTATAGCATTGCTGCAGTTAATGGAGCTATGGGTTACAATTGGACGGTTCCAGCTGGCGCTTCTATTGCAAGTGGCTCGGGTACTAATGCTATTACGGTTAATTTTGGCACCACGGGTGGTAATGTAGCAGTAACACCTAACTCCCCTTGTGGTAACGGAACTAGTAGCTCTATGGCAGTTACGATAAATCCATACCCAAGTGCTGCAGGTGCAATAACAGGTTCTACCAATGAATGCGCCAACGCAACTGGCATAACGTATAGCATTACTCCTGTTAGCAATGCAACAGGGTATAATTGGACAGTGCCATCAGGGGCATCTATTACAAGTGGTACTGGAACAAATGCAATAACAGTAAGCTTTGGTACTACTTCAGGTAATGTAGAAGTTACTCCTACCAATTCATGTGGTAACGGAACAAGTAGCAATACCGCAGTTACAATAACATCTGTTCCTAGTGCGGCAGGTGCCATTACAGGTGCTACGAGCGAATGTGCTAATGCAACGGGCAGCATTTATACCGTGGCAGCAGTTACAGGTGCAACTGGTTATAATTGGACGGTACCATCAGGTGCATCCATTACAAGCGGAACGGGAACCAATACCATTACAGTTACTTTTGGCACCACATCAGGTACCGTATCGGTAACCCCAACAAATACATGCGGTAACGGAGTAAGCAGTTCTGCTGCTGTTACAATAAACACAATTCCAAATGCAGCGGGAGCTATTACAGGTGCTAGCAGTACATGTAATAACGCAACGGAAACCTATAGCATTGCAGCTGTAACCGGCGCAACTGGTTATGATTGGACTGTACCGTCAGGTGCATCTATTACAAGCGGTGCAGGTACAAATACCATTACAGTAACCTTTGGTACGCTTGCAGGCAATATAACCGTAACGCCAACTAATTCATGTGGCAACGGTACTTTAGGTACCACTGCAGTTGCTTTAAGTACAGCGCTGGGTGCAACAGGATCTGTTACAGGTTCTACAAGCGAGTGTGTCAATGCAACTGGAGTTGCGTACAGCATTGCTTCCGTATCAGGTGCAACAGCATATGCATGGACGGTTCCTACCGGCGCATCCATAGCGAGTGGTTCAGGCACTAATTCTATTACGGTAAACTTTGGTTCTACTTCAGGTAAAGTAGCTGTAACGCCAAGCAATACTTGTTCAACAGGAAGCACCAGAAATACAAGCGTTAGTATTACAGCTATCGATACTTCATTAACGCTTAATACAGAAGGTACCATCATTACATCTAACGAAAGTGGGGCTACTTACCAATGGGTTGATTGTAAAAATACGAGTAATCTATATGCAGGTGAAACCAGTCAGAGTATTACACCAACAGAAAACGGAGCGTATAAAGTAATGATCACAAAGAATGGTTGTAGTGCCGTTTCTTCTTGTCAGCAATTTGTAATGACAGTTACAGGCATCGATGATAATATGGTGGCAATGGAAGAGGTGAGCATATACCCTAACCCGGCGAACAACTTCTTTTCAATAAGCGTAGCCAGTGAACTGGTTGATTTAAATATCATCATTACCTCTTCACTGGGTAAAATAGTTTACAGTGGTCAATTAACAAATGCTTTATCAACTATATCAACCGCGCAATGGAGTGCAGGCACCTACGTCATACAACTTTCAAATGATGCGGTGTTTAAAAACTATCGATTAATAAAAAACTAATAATAAGCAACTAAAAGAATGGGGGAGGTGCTAAGCAAAAAGAAGCTGAGCGTTTCCCCCTTTTACATTAATCGTTTTTTGGGAAGGCCAAATCTGGGTTTCTAAGAAAGGTCATATCGGTTAAGGTTCTTAAGAAAATAACCAAGTTTCTTTTTTCGTCCTCCACTAAATCAATTCCACCTTGCAATTCTTTAGCCGTAGTTGCGGAGTTAACAATGCCATGCGAATAATGCAACAACACCGTTTGTAAATTTTTAAATCTACCATCGTGCATATAAGGGTAGGATACTTCTATATTACGTAAAGAGGGCACACGAAATTTTAAGGAGTCATTGGCATTGCCAGTTATTTTTATTCTTCCGCCGTCGTGCAATGCAGTATCAATCGCTAAGCCATTGTTTTGAAAACTACCGTTGGTAAACAAGGGTTCTTGATGGCAACTTGCACACTTGGCCCTAAACACTTCCAATCCTTTTTGTTCTCTTTCAGTAAAAGCAACGCCTTCTTCTTTGCGCATCACTTTATCGTATTTAGAATTATAGGTGTTAAACGTAAGCATAAACTGACTCAAAGCTCTAAACATATAATACCCACTTACCTCACCTTTTTCGCCAAAGGCTTCCTTAAAAAGTTGCGGGTATTCATCCGATTCCTTTAAACGTTTTAGCAAGGTATCTACATTCATATCCATTTCGTGGGGAGATGTAAGTGGCGCCAAAGGTTGCACATCTAAATGCGTAACACCACCATCCCACATAAAGGTTTCTTGCCATGCAGGATTCATTATAGATAAGGTGTTTCTGGTGCCAATTCTATCTTCAATGCCATGACTTAAGGCATGATCAATATGGGTGAAATTGGTATAACTTAAATGGCAACCTGCACAGGTAAACGAACTATCGCGCGACAATAAATTATCGTAAAATAATTTTCTGCCCAAGGCAATACCTTTGGTTGTTAAAGGGTTTTTGTTAAAATCGTAATGTGGTTGTGGCCAGCCTTCAGGTATGAATAAGCTAAGCGTATCGTTGGTAGTATTGGCTTTTTTATTTTCTGCATGTTGAAAAGAAGCGGTGGACATGCCAACACATAGCAATACTAAAAAAAGAAGCACTACATTTTTCATTTTTTAATACGAAACAACTGTGGTAATACCTGAGCTATTTTTTTTGCTTTAGTCGATGGCGACATAATTTTTGGCAATTCGGTAACATTAAACTGCTTGCATAAAACAGCGAGGTTAACAGCAATCGTCAACGCGTTTTTTTTGTCCAGCGCAAGGCTATCCATATTTAATTTTACCTGCTGATAGGTTTCGTTAGGTGCCATAAAACCTCCTATATGGTAGTTGAGTTCATGTTCACTTTTTGGGGTGTTATAATGGCCTTCTAATTTAAAATTTATAAAGCCCGACGACCATGCCCAGTACATACCTTTCATAGGGTCTAAATCGCCATCCATTAACCCTTGGGCATTACTCATACTATCTACCCCTACACCAAATTCAATGCTGTTGATGGTTCCTGATGGTATGCTATTCAAGGCTATCGTTAAGGACTCGGGCTTGTCTAAATCAATTAAATGGTAAGCACTATCGGTATGTGTTAAACCAGATGTATACGCCAGTGTAATGTTACCTATGTAATACTTTAGTTTGTTAACGGTAATGGTGTTGCCCAACGAATCTTCATATTGCTTATCCAATTCGAGTGCGTGTTTTACAAACACATGGTGCAATGATATTTCAATGCTGTCGGCATAGCACACAACGTTTATAAAACAACAAACAAGCAGCAATCGTTTTTTCAAAACAACCAATATTAAATTCTTGAGTACTAATATAACACTTGTGCGTAATAAGCGTACAACACTTTGAGTTATTCATAACTTCTTGAATGCCGTTTGCCTTCTAACAAACATATAATCGACATTGAAACTTATTGAATTAAAAAATGGCATTGCTTCAATGCGCTGGAATGTGCGAAGAGCTGATAGTGTTTGAGGTACATGAGTCATTCTTTTAAACAAGAACATATACCGAGTTTATCAGGTCGGATGAAGGGATGCTTCATTTTTATTCAATAAGGTTCCAGTCTTGTTTTTTTGTTTCTTTTGCAACAAGGCAAAAGATATAGGAAAAATTACCACTAAATGTATTCGAACCTTGGTCTTCGTAGTAACTAGACCCGCCTGCCGGACGGGCAGGTCCCACGCTTCACTCTGGATGACATACTAATAGAAGGCGGTCAATTATGGAATCAAATTACTACCCCCCAACGCAGGCAATAAAACAGGAGCAATTTTACCAATAGGTTCATACAAAACCGATTCATTTTTAGCATCGAAGTTGGCTAAAGGATAACTCTTTTCTACAGCAGAAATAATGTAAATAAGCACGCTAATAATCAGTGCATATTTTAAAGAACCCAACACGGCACCGAGTATTTTATCTAAACCTCCTAAGGCTAAACCCTTGGCTAATTTGTTAAGCACACGTGCACTTAAATGTACAAGAGCTACCACACCAATAAACACAATAGCAAAAGAAGCAATAGGTAAGTAAGGCGATTGCCAAGCCGTCCACTCCACAATTTTGGTAGAACATAAATCAGAAAAATTAGTGCCCGCCCAAACACCAATACCCAACGCTACAATAGAGGCCGCTTCAAAAATTAAACCTTTGTTAAAGCCTTTATATATGCCCCAAATAAGCGGAACGGTAATAATGATATCTATGTAATTGGGTTGCATTGCTGTTGGAAAGATAATAACTATTTAGGTTGGTACACCTATACCTTTTAAACAATGCTTGGCCGCTTCAATGCTGTTTATGTTGTTATAAGAAAGCGACAACTTACCATTCTTTTCTTTCATGCTACAGATGTTACTATGACTTTGTACATAGCTCAACACTTTAGTAAAAGCTTCACTTTTGTAGTATTCCGAATCTTGATTTTTTATAAAATAACCCCGCATATTACCGTTCTTTAAAATCAGTTTTTCAAAACCTATGTCCATGGCCATCCAACGTAATTTAACCGCTTGTATCAGCTCTTTGGTTTGTGCAGGCACTTCCCCAAAACGGTCCAACAAGTTTTTTTCAAAGGCTACCAATTCTTCATCTTCGGTTAAATCATCTAAGGTGCGGTACAAGTTTAAACGTTCGGCTATGTTGTTTACATAGGTATCGGGTAATAAAATTTCCAGGTCCGTATCTATGGTACAATCGCTGACAAATTGTGCGCTTTTTTTGCCTAAGAACTTCTTGGTGCCGCCTACTTCTGCATCGGCAAATTCTTTGTTTTCGGCACGCAGTTCTACAATGGCTTCATCCAATACTTTTTGGAACATATCAAAAACAATTTCATTAATAAAACCACTTTGCTCACCACCCAATAAATCACCCGCGCCACGTATATCCAAATCGCGCATGGCAATACTAAAGCCACTGCCTAAATCAGAAAAGTCTTCAATGGCCTTTAAGCGTTTTCGGGCATCATCGGTAAGGGTAGAAAGGGGAGGTGTTAACAAATAACAAAAAGCTTTTTTATTGCTTCGTCCTACACGACCTCGCATCTGATGCAAATCGCTCAAGCCAAAATTTTGTGCTTGGTGTATAATAATGGTATTGGCATTGGAAATATCCAAGCCCGATTCAATAATGGTAGTTGCCACCAACACATCATAATCTCCTTGTACAAAACCCATCATGGTATCTTCTAATCTATCGCCATCCATTTGGCCGTGCCCAATAGCTACTTTCACATCCGGACATAAACGCTTTACAATGCCTGCCACCTCTTCAATATTTTGCACGCGGTTGTGCACAAAAAACACTTGTCCATCACGGGCCACTTCATACATAATGGCATCGCGTATTAGCTCTTCATTAAAGGTATGCAACTCTGTTTGTACCGGATAACGGTTAGGCGGTGGCGTGTTAATGATGGATAAATCGCGGGCGCCCATCATAGAAAATTGCAAAGTACGCGGTATAGGTGTAGCCGTTAAGGTAAGTGTATCTACATTGGCTTTAAGGGTTTTTAATTTGTCTTTTGTGCCCACACCAAACTTCTGTTCCTCATCAATTATCATCAGCCCCAAATCTTTAAACTTTACATTTTTGCCAACAATGGCATGGGTACCTATGAGTATATCTATTTTTCCTTCTGCTAATTTTTTAAGCGTTTCTTTTTGTTCCTTAGCCGTTTTAAAACGGTTTATATAATCAACTGTGCAAGGCAAACCTTTTAAACGCTCACCAAACGATTTATAATGCTGATACGCCAAAATAGTAGTAGGCACCAATATGGCTACTTGCTTACTATCGCATACGGCTTTAAAAGCTGCCCTCACGGCAATTTCTGTTTTACCAAAACCTACATCCCCACATACTAGCCTGTCCATCGGCCAAGGGTTTTCCATATCGCGTTTAAAATCGGCAGTAGCTTTTACCTGGTCGGGTGTGTCTTCATAAATAAACGACGCCTCTAACTCATTTTGCAAATAAGTATCCGCACTGTACTGAAATCCTTTTAAGGCTTTTCGTTTGGCGTATAACTTTATTAAGTCATAAGCAATGGCTTTTACTTTGGTTTTGGTTTTCTTTTTAAGCGTAGCCCAATTGTTGGTACCCAGTTTATTTATTTTGGGTTTGGTGCCTTCCTTGCCAGAGAATTTTGCAATGCGGTGCAAGCTTTGTATGCTTATGTTTACAATGTCGTGGTCTTTGTAAATCAGGCGTATGGTTTCTTGTTTTTTACCTCCAATTTCTATGGTTTCTAACCCACCATACTGACCAATACCATAATCTATATGTGTTATATAATCGCCCGCATGCAAGCCTTTTAATTCTTTTAAGGTAAGCGCTTCGTTCTTTTTTTGAAAAGAGTTTTTTAAATGAAAACGGTGGAAGCGTTCAAAAATTTGATGATCGGCATAGCAGGCAATGTGCAAATCATTATCAATAAACCCTTCATGTATGGCACCCAGTTCAGGGTCATGATCAAAGAGGGTAGAGGCATCAAAATCGGGCGGGGTAATGTCTTCAAAAATGGTGTACAGCCTATCTATTTGTTTTTTGTTTTCGGCACATACAATTACTTTACGCGTTTCCTTTTTATTGGCTTGTAAATTATCTAACAGCAGTTTAAAGTTTTTATTAAACGTTGGCTGCGGTGTAAAATTATAGGCAATGGTGCTGCTGGCATCTAGGTATGTTTTGCTGCCCAGTTCAATTACCGGATGCTCCAAACTCAACTGTTTAATGAGCTTGTCTTGCAAGTATAATTCAGCGGGTTCTAGTTGTGTGGTGTTCGCTGCAATTACTTTATAGGCTTCCTCTACAATGGCAAAACCTTTTTTAATACGGTCTTTGCATAACTGAAAATTGCTGTACCAAATGCCTGCTTGTTTGGGTAAAAATTCCAGAAAGCTTTGGCGGTTTTCTTGCAGTAATTTGGTTTGCACATTGGGTATAATGGTGCATTGCTCTACCGTTTCTAAACTCAATTGGTCTAGGGCATCAAAGCTTCTAATAGAATCTACCTTATTGCCAAACAGTTCTATACGGTAGGGGTTATCATTGGCATAAGAATACACATCAATAATACCTCCACGTATGGCAAATTGCCCTGGTTCCAATACATATTCAACCCTATCAAATTCGTATTCCGTAAGTGTGTCTAAAATAAATTCTGTGCTTAATTGCTCCCCTTTATTTACCTGTATAGTGTTATTGTTCAGGTGTGTTTTGGTCACCACTTTTTCTACCAATGCTTCGGGGTAGGTAATAATAAGTACGGGTTGCTTGGCGGTATTTATTTTATTGAGCACTTCGGCGCGCAATAAAATATTGGCATTATCTACCTCTTCAAATTCATAAGGTTTTTTATAACTCTCCGGGAAAAACAGTACACGGTTTTTATCCAGTATATTTTCTAAATCGTTGAGGATATAGGCCGCTTCTTCTTTATCATTAAGCACCAGTAATTGTGTTTGCTGGCTGCTGCTATAGGCTGCTGCTGCAATAAACGATAAGCCAGAACCGGTAATGCCTGTGAGTTGTGTGCACGTAGCTTCCCCAGTCAATTTACTGTTGAGCAATAAATTGTTAGGTGCCTTTTGGTAAATCTGTAATAGCTCCGCTTTGTTCACCTGCGCTAATTGAGGGCGCTAAGATAAGGAAAATGTGGCGTAAGCCTTCCTTTTGAATGTTTGATTAAGTAGACAGAGTTGTTGGTTAAGGATTTTGCATAATTACAATTCAGCCGTACTTGTTTCTATTCATCTAAAGATTAGCGATTCGATTTAATGTTGCGCTTAAACCATGGAGCGTTTCATTTGAAAAACCGGAAAAAAAAGCTTTTTGACGTTTGGGTTCAATATCATAATATAAAAGTGTCATGGCTTTTTTTAGGTCTTTGGTTTTAGTAATTTCTCTAAGGTTTGATTTCTCAGATTTTGACATAAAATCTTCTAATGCAAAGCCTTTTTTGGTGGAATAAAGGTGAAAGTGTCTAGCTATATCTTCTCCAAATTCGCTTTCATATTTTTTGATTGCTTTTGCTCCTTTGTCATTGTCAAACAGTACAACAAAATTTTCAGAGAAAGACAAACCTATGGAAATTAGATTGGATAGATTGCCAGAACCAGCGCCGGGAATCACTTTAAATTCTTTGTCTAAATGACTTGTATGTACCTTCAGCATTTCGAGAAAATAAAAATCTGTTACCCCTTCCGTGATAACTATTTTGCCAACGAACTCTTGCATGAAATTTAAATTTAGAGCCTGATATACGGCGCTTAAGGCTCCTTTGTCGTCCTTCCCTTTGTAACTTCCATAGTTAGTCAAATTGATAACAGAACTTTCTTTTTCTGCAATTTTAATACTTCCAAGTTTTATGGTTTTAGGGTTTAACAAATATTGAGAGTGAGTACAGTATACTATGGTATTCTTATTTGATACGGATTTTAGTTCTGCTAAAAGCTCGCTTTGGGCAGAAGAGTGCAAGTATGAACCTGGCTCATCAAGTAAGAAAATCGAATTTTCTTGAGTCCCCTTATATCGTGGATTGAATTTAAGTTTAATCATATAATTGAAAAACCATTGAAACCCTTTACTCCTTTCCCCAACATTGAAGGTTCTTTTCTTGTCTTGATTTGATTTATCCTTAACCTTGAATGTAAATGTTTGTTCCTTGCATTTTAATTCAATTGATAAATGTTCGCTGTCATCAGCGAAGTTTTTATGACCACTTTTTTTAATTCTTTTCCACTCGTCAATTATTTCCTTATTTAATACTCCTTGTATATCACTTAGAATGTCATCTTTTCTATCTTCGTCGCTCAAATTGAAAAACGACTTTAATGGACTAGCTTCATCATCTATTCCATCAACTTCTGCTCTTCTAAATATTTCTACAAGAATTTCTTGCCATTCTCTATTCTTGGAATATGCGAGTTTTCCTGTTGTTTTATAATCTTCTTTAAAAGATATGTTATCGGGAACCCTATCTGTAAAGTCATCAAAGTATAATATAAATGGTAATCTTTTTTGTAAGAATTTTTTAAACTTAGATGTGGTTTTTTCCGGAAAAGATATATTTTCTATGGTATAAGGTTTGTCATCGGCAGACAACTCTCGTGTAAATATAAATTCAGTATTCTCTGTAAAACTTAAAACTTCTTTGTATTCAGGTGTTCCAGTTTTTAAACTTAAATATTCTTTAAGTTGAGACAACTCATGTTTGTTAAGTTTTAGATGGGCGGAAATCTTGCTTTCCTTCGTGTCTTTGGTAAAATATTTGTTTTGAAAATCTAAATGACTTCCAGAGTTTACTTTATCTCGATTTTTGTCAAATGCAAGAATTGCATGTAGTATTGTTGTTTTTCCAGATTCATTTACACCAATTATAGGGTTAATTGAATACCTAAGAGTAATTTCTGTATTGCTAATCGCCTTATAATTTCGAATGCTATACTTGATAATTTTCATGATATGATTCTTAAGATTAGTTAATAAGCGATATTTAACAACCTAATAATATAAAATGTCAGAGATGTCTCATGGTCATTTATTGATGAGGCTTTCGTGAATTGCCTCTAAAATGTCATTTTGCCTGCTTGTCAAATCCTCTATATTTTCGAGACGATCTTTTATATCTTTTAATTGATCAATAATACCAGAATTGTCTATGTAGCTCGTGTTAGTATCTATGTCGTTTAGTTGGTCTGATAGATATTCGAATTGCTTGTCTGTCATGTTTAGTATATTATAAATTATTGTTCACACGTTTTTGTTTTATTTGCTGAAACAAGGCTGACCCCTCCCTTTAAGTTAAATTCGTCATCTAATTTATTGCATGAATCACATGCTGGTATAATCCTTTCGCCAGAAACAGATGAGTTTATCACATGAGCGCCAAGTGTTGCATTGTTGTTACAACCGCTTATGGAACATTTGCTTGGCCAAGAACTACTTGAG
>CAXHCC010000020.1:0-22824 GCA_964014945.1 uncultured bacterium
TCGTCGGCAGCGTCAGATGTGTATAAGAGACAGGCTACAACTACTCTAGAAGCAACAATGGTTTCAAACGTTTTGATTTCAGTTTTACGCTCTCTGCCTTCGCCATACTTCTTCTTCAAGTTTTTGAAATAATCAATAGCAAAATCAATAATGTTAGCTAAATGATGATCAATTTCTGCTATTCTCTCTTCCAGCGCTTTCATTTTCTCATCTGCTTTGGCAGCATCAAAACGCGTTATCCTTACCATTGGTATTTGAATTAATTTTTCAAAATCCTCATTGGTAATTTCTCGAATAAATTGCTTCTTATACTTTTTAAATCGTTTGTCTAAATATTCAAATAGGGTAGGCTTGTCAGAATACTTTTTAAAGTCGATGTACATCTCATCTTTAATAAATATTTTTTCAAGCGACGCGAATAAATAGGTTTCTTGCAGTTCACCTTTTTCAATTTCTAACTCTCTTGTTAAAAGGGTTAAGGTGTTATTGGCAGACTCTTTAAGAATTTCATTAACGCCAATAAACTTTGGCTTGTCATCTTCTATAATACACGCATTAGGAGAAATCGAGATTTCACAATCTGTAAAGGCATAAAGGGCATCAATCATTTTTTCTGGTGAAACGCCCGGTACAAGGTGCACAATTATCTCAACGTTTTCAGCCGTGTTATCTTCAACCTTTTTTATTTTAATCTTGTTCTTATCGTTCGCAGAAATGATAGAATCAATTAAAGAACTAGTCGTAGTAGAAAATGGAATTTCATTAATGACTAAAGTCTTTTTATCTAGTTGTTCTATCCTTGCACGAACACGAACTTTTCCACCTCTTAAACCGTCATTGTAATTGGTAAAGTCGGCCATGCCAGCGGTGGCAAAGTCGGGCAAGATATTGGTCTTTTTCCCTTTTAAGGATGCGATAGAGGCATCACATAATTCAACAAAATTATGAGGCAATATTTTACACGCTAATCCCACAGCAATGCCTTCTACACCTTGAGCAAGCAATAATGGAAACTTAACCGGTAAAGTTTCAGGTTCTTTGTTTCTGCCATCATAGCTTGATAGCCAGGTAGTAGTTTTCGCATTAAAAACTACCTCTAAGGCAAATTTTGAAAGCCGTGCCTCAATATATCTCGGTGCAGCAGCTCTATCTCCAGTTAATATATTACCCCAGTTACCTTGGGTATCAACTAACAAGTCTTTTTGTCCCAATTGTACTAACGCATCACCAATACTAGCATCACCATGCGGATGGTATTTCATAGTATGCCCAATGATGTTAGCTACCTTATTGTAACGGCCATCATCCAAGTCTTTCATGGCATGCAATATCCTTCTTTGAACTGGCTTTAAACCATCCTCAATATAGGGCACAGCACGTTCTAGAATTACGTAGGATGCGTAATCTAAAAACCAATCTTTATACATGCCAGAAACGTGAATTACGTTCTGCTCATCTTCTTGATGGTTTTCGTTTTCTTCGTCGAATTCCTCGTCGTTATGTATATCTTCTTTACTCAACTTTTTCTATCCTTCCGAATCGGCAAGGTCTTTTTCTACAACTAAGTTGTCAATAATAAATGTTTGTCTATCTGGGGTGTTTTTTCCCATGTAATAACCCAACAGGTCAAGTACCGAACGGTCTTTTCCAATAATAACAGGGTCAATGCGCATATCTTTACCAATAAATAATTTAAACTCATTCGGAGATATTTCACCTAAACCTTTAAATCGTGTTATTTCTGGTTTGCCTTTTAATTTTTCAATTGCCGCCTTTCTTTCTTCTTCGCTATAACAGTAAATGGTTTCTTTTTTATTACGTACCCTAAACAACGGTGTTTGTAAAATATACAAATGCCCGTTATTTACCAGTTCAGGGAAAAATTGTAAAAAGAAAGTCATCAATAACAAACGTATGTGCATACCATCTACATCGGCATCGGTTGCTATAACGATGTTGTTATAACGTAAATTTTCAATACTATCTTCTATGTTTAATGCAGCTTGTAATAAGTTAAACTCTTCGTTTTCGTAAACGATTTTTTTGGTTAAACCATAGGAGTTAAGTGGCTTTCCTTTTAGGCTAAACACTGCTTGCGTTTGCACGTCACGTGTTTTTGTAATAGAACCACTTGCCGAATCTCCCTCACAAATAAAAAGGGTAGTTTCTAAATTACGTTCATGGTTGGTATTTAAATGAACCTTACAATCACGTAACTTTTTGTTGTGTAAACTCGATTTTTTCGCACGTTCACGGGCCAACTTTTTTATGCCCTGTAAATCCTTTCGCTCCCTTTCGTTTTGTAATATTTTTTGAAGTATGGCCTGTGCAACTTCTGTATTTTTATGTAGAAAATTGTCCAGCTCTTTCTTTAAAAAGTCGCCAACAAATGCTTTTACCGATTGTCCTTTAGGTGCGACTTCCTGCGAACCCAATTTGGTTTTAGTTTGCGATTCAAAAACCGGCTCTTGTACTTTTATACTAATAGCGGCAATAATAGACGCACGTACATCTACAGCTTCAAAATCTTTTTTAAAAAACTCTCTAATGGTTTTAACAACCCCTTCTCTAAAGGCTCCTTGGTGTGTACCTCCTTGGGTGGTGTGCTGACCATTTACAAATGAATAATATTCTTCACCATATTGTTGCGTACTATGGGTCATGGCTACTTCATTGTCATACCCTTCTAAATGTATAGGCGGGTATTGTGTAGCTCCGTTTATATTATTATTTAATAAATCTAATAAGCCTTTTTCCGAATGAAATTTTTGCCCATTGAAATTAATCGTTAAACCTCTGTTGAGGTAAACATAATTCCAAAGCATCTTTTCAACGTAATTATTTCTGTATTGATAATTGCCAAAAATTTCTTCGTCAGGCGTAAAGGTTACTTTTGTTCCTTTACGAGAATCTGATTTGACAATTTTTTCTTCGTTTTGTAATTTCCCTAAAGAAAATTCAGCAAGCTTAGTTTTACCATCACGAATGGATTGAATTTTAAAATAACTAGCCAACGCATTTACCGCTTTTGTACCTACACCATTTAACCCAACAGATTTTTTAAACGCAGCAGAATCATATTTGGCACCAGTGTTTATTTTAGAAACAACGTCCACCAGTTTTCCTAAAGGTATACCGCGCCCATAATCACGTACCTTAACAATTTTATCTCTAATGCTAATGTCAATGGTTTTTCCATTGCCCATTACAAACTCATCAATACAGTTGTCAATGGTTTCTTTTAGCAAAATGTAAATACCATCGTCAGCAGAAGAGCCATCACCCAACTTACCAATATACATACCTGGGCGCAAGCGAATATGCTCGTGCCATTCAAGGGTACGAATACTATCTTCGGTATAGTTAGTTTCTTTTTCTGCCATTATACATTAAACCTAAAATGCATTACATCTCCATCATTTACCACATACTCTTTTCCCTCAATGCCCATTTTTCCAGCGTCTTTACAAGCTGCTTCAGACCCTAGTTCTACAAAGTCGTTATACTTAATAACTTCAGCTCTAATAAATCCTTTTTCAAAATCAGTGTGAATAACACCTGCCGCTTGTGGCGCAGTCATTCCTTTTGATATTGTCCATGCTCTAACTTCTTTTTCTCCAGCTGTAAAATACGTTTCTAAATTTAATAAACGGTAAGCCGCTTTAATTAGTTTGTTAACACCTGGTTCTGTTAAGCCCATTTCTTCTAAAAAAAGTTGCCTTTCTTCATAGGTTTCTAAGGCCGCAATTTCAGCTTCCATTTGTGCCGTAATCATTAACACTTCAGCATTTTCATCTTTGGTAGCTTCTTTTAATGCGTCTACATATTTGTTGCCTGAAGTTACTGATGCTTCATCCACATTGCATACATACAAAATAGGCTTTATGGTAAGCAAATGTAAATCTTTAATAAGTTCTAGTTCATCTTCATCTAGCCCCGCAGCCCTTGCAGATTTACCTTGCTCCAGTTTTTCTTTCACTCTTAATAATACGTATAAAGCTTTTTTTGCCTCCTTATCGTTGCCAGCTTTTGCAATTTTCTCTAATTTTTTTGTTTGTGCTTCAACCGATTCTAAATCTTTAAACTGTAATTCGGTATCAATTACTTCTTTATCTCTTACCGGATCAATAGAGCCATCCACATGCACAACGTTATCGTCATCGAAACAACGTACCACATGAATAATGGCGTTGGTTTCACGAATATTGGCTAAAAACTTATTGCCTAAGCCTTCCCCCTTGCTTGCACCTTTTACTAAGCCCGCAATATCCACAATTTCAACAGTTGTGGGTATCACCTTTTCTGGATTAACCAATTTTTCAAGCGTTGTTAACCTATCGTCAGGAACGGTAATAACACCCACGTTAGGTTCTATTGTGCAAAACGGAAAGTTGGCCGATTGTGCTTTTGCATTTGACAGGCAGTTAAACAAGGTTGATTTGCCCACATTTGGTAATCCTACTATTCCACACTGTAATGCCATATTTTTTTTAACTCCTGTCGATCACTTATTACTTGGCAAAATTTTATTTGCCGAAAGACGCAAAGGTAAGAATCTTTATTTTTATTAAAAACCCTACAATAGCCTTATTTAATGGAGTTTTCAACAATAATTAAATATTGTCAACAAACTTAATTGGCGGCAAAAAAAAACATACTTTTGATTGCTTAAAATACCCAAAAAATAAATTATCACATGGCAACACAAATAGAGTTGGAAAAAGTATGTACACAAGTACGTAGAGATATTGTAAGAATGGTACATGCAGTTAGTTCTGGGCACCCCGGTGGTTCGTTGGGATGTGTAGAATATTTGGTCGCATTGTATTTCGATGTAATGAAGCACGATCCGAAAAACTTTGATATGGATGGGAAAGGAGATGATTTATTCTTTTTATCAAATGGACATATTTCACCCGTAATGTACAGTGTGTTGGCACGTAGTGGCTATTTTCCTGTTGAGGAGTTGGCTACTTTCAGGAAATTAAATACACGTTTGCAAGGACACCCTACCACACACGATCAATTACCGGGTATTAGAATTGCTTCTGGATCGCTAGGACAAGGGATGTCGGTTGCTGTTGGAGCTGCGTTAACAAAAAAGCTAAACAATGATGATGGTATTGTTTATAGCTTACATGGTGATGGTGAATTACAAGAGGGGCAAATTTGGGAAGCAGCTATGTATGCTGCTGCAAATAAGGTGGATAACTATATTGCTACGGTTGACATGAATGGTCAACAAATTGATGGGTCTACGGATGATGTAATGACATTAGGTGATTTGAAAGCTAAATGGGAGGCTTTTGGATGGGATGTGCTGAGTTCTGATGGAAATAATTTAACGAGCGTAATAGAAACACTCAATGTAGCAAAGTCGCGTTTAGGAAAAGGTAAACCTATTATGATTTTGATGAAAACAGAGATGGGTAATGGAGTTGATTTTATGATGGGAACGCATGCCTGGCACGGGAAAGCGCCAAACGATGAACAATTGGCACAGGCTTTGAGTCAAAATGAGGAGAGTTTAGGCGATTACTAAGCTTATTTTACTTTGCTCGTAACAATGCAACAACTAAGTAAACATAAAAGATCCTTTTTGGCAAAACGTTATTTGCTTGCCTGTCTTATGGTCTTTGGTTTGTTTGCGCCAACAACTGTTAATGCTCAAAAACTTACCCGAATTTTATTTGTGTTTGATGCCTCGTTTAGCATGTATGGAAAATGGGAAAGCGGCATGAAAATGGATATTTCCAAGCGTATGTTAAGTGACTTTTTGGATAGTATTGAAGGAACACCAAATTTGGAAATTGCTTTTAGGCCCTATGGGCACCAAGTACCGCTTAGACCAGAAAGAAGTTGCACGGATACAAAACTAGAAGTGCCTTTTGGTAAAAACAATTATGAGCTTATTAAACAAAAGCTAAAGAAAATTGTTCCAAAAGGAACAACCCCCATAGCTTATACATTGGAGCAAGCGGCTTACGATTTTCCTGTTCCTTCATCTGATGAAGTAAAGAATGTAATTATTTTAATTACGGATGGTATAGAAGAATGTGATGGAGACCCTTGTGCAGTATCACGTGCTTTACAATCAAAAGGGGTAATGTTAAAACCTTTTGTAATTGGTATTGGTATTGATGAAAGTATGATGAATGCGTTTGGCTGTATTGGTAAGTTTTACGATGCTACTAGCGAAGCTAATTTTAAAAATATTTTAAACGTTGTTATTTCTCAAGCCTTAAATAATACCACTGCTCAGGTTAACTTGAATGATGAAATTGGTCGTCCTACCGAAACCAATGTGAATATGACGTTTTATGATGAGCATAATAATGGTATTCGTTATAATTACATTCATACGATAAACCATAGAGGCAATCCAGATACCGTTATAATTGATCCTGTTGGAACCTATAGAATGGTAGTGCATACAATACCTCCGGTTCAGAAAGACAGCATAGAGATTATTCCAGGAACACATAATATTATAGCGGTGGACGCACCTCAAGGTTATTTAAATTTAAAAACCGGAGGCAATAAGCATACTTCTTGTATTGTTCGTTTGAGCAAAAATTTGAATACGTTGCACGTGCAAAACTTTAATACAACCGAAAAGTATATTGTGGGTAGGTATGATTTAGAAGTACTTACCTTGCCAAGGATAAAATTGTACGATGTAAATATTTCACAAAGTAAAACTACTACCATTCAAATTCCAGAATCAGGTAAGGTTACCATAAACAAAAAAACACTTGGGTATGGTAGTATTTATTTAGAAAGTAAGGGCGGTTTGCAATGGGTATGCAATTTAAAAGATGCAGCAAAAAATGAATTATTAAAACTACAACCTGGTAATTACAGAATAGAGTTTAGACCCAAAAATGCCAAGGAGTCGATTTATACGATAGAGAAGAAATTTAAAGTTACATCTGGTTCATCTACCATTGTGAACCTTTATTAAATAGATAAAATGAAAAAATACACGTTTACGGAAAAAAAAGATACACGTTCTGGATTTGGAGCGGGCTTATCGGAGTTGGGTAAAACAAACCCTAATGTGGTGGCCTTGTGTGCCGACCTTACCGGTTCTTTAAAAATGGATGCATTTGCCAAAGACCATCCTGAACGGTTTTTTCAGGCAGGCATAGCGGAAGCTAATATGATTGGCATGGCAGCGGGCTTAACCATTGGTGGTAAAATTCCATTTACTGGAACCTTTGCTAATTTCTCAACGGGTAGGGTGTATGATCAAATTCGTCAAGCGGTATGTTATTCTGATAAAAATGTAAAAATTTGTGCCTCACATGCGGGGTTAACGCTTGGAGAAGATGGTGCTACCCACCAAATTTTAGAGGATATTGGATTGATGAAAATGTTGCCAGGAATGACGGTAATAAACCCTTGCGATTACAACCAAACCAAAGCGGCCACCATAGCCATAGCGGAACATGAAGGTCCTGTATATTTGCGCTTTGGTCGTCCTTCTGTACCAATCTTCACACCAGCAGATCAAAAATTTGAAATAGGGAAGTCACTTCTATTAAATGAAGGAGCTGATGTTTCCATTTTTGCAACAGGGCATTTGGTATGGAAAGCCATTGAAGCAGGTGAGCAATTAGCGGAAAAAGGCATTGATGCTGAAATTATAAATATACATACCATTAAACCTTTAGATGATGCAGCAGTTTTGGCTTCTGCCAAGAAAACCAAATGTGTGGTTACAGCTGAAGAACACCAAATGCACGGTGGTTTAGGGGACAGTATTGCCCAATTGCTTTCACGTGAATTGCCTACACCATTAGAAATGGTTGCTGTGAATGATAGCTTTGGTGAAAGTGGAACGCCAGACCAGTTAATGACCAAATACGGTTTAGATACCTCCGATATTGTGGCTGCAGCGGAAAAAGCAATAAAAAGAAAGTAGTATTAAACCTTCCGCTACTTCTAAAACAACAATAATCTTATTTGACGGGGTCTGCAATTTGTGCAATGCTTCGGTCAATTTTTTGCTTCGCTTTGACAAAAAAGAAGTGTTTAAGTTCGCTGCCTTGCAATCCAATGCAGGAACAACTTTGCTAAATAAACATAAAATCAATGTGCTCGACACAAATTCCTTTGTTGTAATATACCAGGGAAAGGCCTATCAAAAATCGGACGCGGCTTTGTTGGTTCTTAAAAAGCTAGGAGGGCTTTGGCAATTATTTTATATGCTAATTATTATTCCAAAGCCTCTGCGCGATTGGGTGTACACTTTTGTAGCCAATCGTAGATACATCTGGTTTGGGAAAAGAGAAGTATGCAGGCTGCCAACCAAGGCAGAGGAAGGAAGGTTTCTTTAGAAGAAGAACTTCACACACCTTTGCTTTACACCTAGAAAAAATGGGAGGGTATAAAATAAGAAAGGCAATTTCTCTAAATTCTTAATCATAGCAAAAAGCATTTTGGAGAGTTCTTCTCCTTTTTGATAGATGTCGTTGAATAATTGCTCTTCGATTGCATTTTCATCTTTAAGTACATCTATTACCGCAATGCATTCAAATATGGAACTTCTGGCAATTACAAAGAAGTTACGACGGTCGGGTTTTGAAAATCTTCCCGAACCTTCCGCAATGTTTAAAACAACGCTAAAAGAAGCTCTTCTAAATTGGTCTTTTGTTGTTGGGTCAAGCTGATTGTCCTTGATAAACTTACGATCTATAGCATTAAATGTTTTTGCTTTACTATATACCGATAGCTTTTCAAAGTCAAACATAATTGAAGTGTGAGCGCGAGTGTGAGTGTGAAGAAAAAAACAAAGTGAGTTCTTCGCTCTCGCTCTGAAACTCACTCTGTTTTTGGTACCCGGGGCGGGACTTGAACCCGCACGAGCGCAATGCTCACAGGATTTTAAGTCCTGCGTGTCTACCAATTCCACCACCCGGGCCTATTACAATGTAATAGATTATAAGAACATACTCGAGCGAAAGACGGGGCTCGAACCCGCGACCTCGACCTTGGCAAGGTCGCGCTCTACCAACTGAGCTACTTTCGCTTGTCTTTGCGCTCTGCCATCCCGATAACTATCGGGAGAGCTACTTTCGCAATTAGAAGCCCAAAAATAGGTAATTTTTTAATTCAACAAAGTTATTTTTAAAAAACTCCTTAACCGCCAATCATTTTCTTTATCTCATTCAGCTTCATCAGTGCTTCAACAGGGGTTAAGGTGTTGATGTCTGTTTGTTCCAATTCTTCCTTAATGTTTTCTAAAACAGGGTCGTTTAATTGAAAAAAGCTCAGCTGCATCTTTGCATCGTCCATAGCTCCATCCGCAGCTACTATTTCAGTAGTTCCTTCTCCTTGGTTTTCTCGTTGTTTCTCTAAATGGGTAAGCAGTAAGTTGGCCTTGTCCAATACCTTTTTAGGCATGCCCGCCATTTTGGCTACGTGAATACCAAAACTGTGAGCACTGCCTCCAGGCTGCAGCTTTCGCATGAATAAAATTTTGTTATTTACTTCCTTTACCGAAACATTAAAATTTTTAATCCTATTCAACGAATTGGTCATTTCGTTCAATTCATGATAATGCGTAGCAAATAGCGTTTTTGCTTTTGCTTTTGGGTGTTCATGAATATACTCCGTTATAGCCCAAGCAATAGAAATACCATCATAGGTGCTGGTTCCTCTGCCTATTTCATCTAACAGTACCAAGCTTTTATTGGAAAGGTTGTTAAGAATACTGGCTGTTTCATTCATTTCTACCATAAAAGTAGATTCACCGGAGGATATGTTATCAGAAGCTCCAACGCGGGTAAATATTTTATCCACCAAACCAATTTGTGCGTGTTTTGCAGGAACAAAACTGCCCATTTGGGCAAGCAATACAATTAACGCTGTTTGTCTTAATAAGGCCGATTTACCGGACATGTTTGGTCCGGTTATGATGATGATTTGTTGCTTACTATTATCCAGGTAAATATCATTACTAACATACTCTTCACCTATAGGCAACTGCTGTTCTATTACAGGGTGCCTTCCATCCTTAATATCCAATACATCGTCCTCTTTTAATTGCGGACGGGTATAGTTGTTATGTTTTGCTAATAAGGCAAAAGATAATAAACAATCTAATTTAGCAATGATAGCAGCATTGCTTTGAATTACGGGTATGTAATCCATTAAACTCATCACTAAATCATTAAATAGTTTAGTTTCTAAGTCTTGTATTTTGGATTCGGCTCCTAATATTTTTTCTTCGTACTCTTTCAGCTCTGGCGTAATGTAACGTTCTGCATTGGTAAGGGTTTGTTTCCTAATCCATGTTTCAGGTGCTTTGTCTTTATGCGCATTGGTTACCTCTAAATAGTAACCAAACACATTATTAAAGCCAATTTTTAAAGAACTTATTCCGGTAGCTTCGCTTTCACGTTCTTGAATCTGCTTTAAATAATCTTTACCCGAGTAGGCTATTTTTCTAAGATCATCTAATTCATTATTTACCCCTTCGGCAATTACATTTCCTTTGGTAACCAAATAAGGTGGGTCGGGTGTAATCTCTTTCTCTATTTGCTCAATAACCGAGCTGCAAGGGTTAAGCTGATCTGCAATTTTCACCAAAGGTTTACTTTTTGTGGAGGCGCAACTACTTTTAATAGGTGCCAATGCACTAAGAGCTCGTTTTAATTGCACAACTTCTTTTGGAGATATCCGAGCAGTTGCCACTTTGGAAATTATGCGCTCTAAGTCACCAATCGATTCTATTTGTTCAACAAGCTCATCGCACAGTTCGGGAGATGATAAAAATTGCTCTACAATGCTTAAACGTTCTTCAATTGGTGCTTTGTCTTTTAAAGGAAGTGCCAGCCATCGTTTCATTAAACGAGACCCCATAGGAGAGGTGGTCTTGTCAATGATGCCAATTAAGGTTTTAGCATCATCGTTATGGGATCCAAACAACTCCAAATTACGAATGGTAAACCTATCTAACCAAACATATTTTTCTTCTTCAATACGTGCAATAGTATTTATGTGTTGTACTTTATCATGACTGGTTTCAACCAGGTAATGTAAGGCTGCTCCTGCTGCTATTATTCCATGTGATAGGTTGTCAATACCAAAACCTTTTAAAGATTTGGTGCCAAAATGCTTCAGTAATGATTCATTGCCAAAATCCGAAGTAAAAGCCCAGTCTTCTAAACCATATGTGTAATATTTTTCACCAAAGGTTTCGTTAAATAATTTCTTTTTGTCCTTTTGAAATAAAATTTCACTTGGAGTAAAACTCTGCAATAGTTTATCGATATATTCTAAACTGCCTTCGGCAACAAAAAACTCCCCTGTACTTACATCCAAAAAGGATACGCCCGCGTATGCGTTCACGCCTTTCTTTTTGCCAATTTTATCATCAATATAAATACTGGCTAAAAAATTATTTGATTTATTGTCAAGGGTTTTATCATTGTATGAAACACCCGGAGTAACAAGTTCTGTAACTCCTCTTTTAACAATCGTTTTCGTTTGCTTAGGATCTTCTAACTGATCGCAAATAGCAACACGTTGTCCAGAACGAACCAGCTTAGGTAAGTATGTATCTAATGAATGGTGAGGAAATCCTGCTAACTCTACATGAGAGGCAACGCCATTGGCTCTTTTGGTAAGCACAATACCTAAAATGTTGGCTGCTTTAACGGCGTCTTCACCAAAGGTTTCGTAAAAATCACCCACTCTAAATAACAGCATGGCATCAGGGTGTTTTGCCTTGATAGCATTATACTGCTTCATTAAGGGGGTTTCTTTCGCTGTTTTACTCTTTGCCTTCTCCGTTTTTGCCATCGAGTAAATTTACAAAACCCTGTTAAAGTTTTTCTAGAAAGTTAATAACAGTTTATTTCTGCCGTCCTGTTTTTGCTTTTGCATTGATAGCAGTAAAATTTGGGTAGGTGCTGGTAAATATTTCGGCTATTCTATCAGCTGGTACATCTTCAAAATGCCCATAGTCTTCCAAGTATTCCATAAATACGGTTCCTTCGGTATTAAATTCTTGAAACAAAGAGTCCTTTTCTCCGTCAAAATCGAGTGCATTTATGTTATACTTATCGCAGGTTTCCTTATCAAATGCAGGAGAAGTTTTCAACCATTTTCCATTTAAGTAAATGTCAACCATTCCGTGTGGGGCTAGTTCGTCAGTACCTAAAAGTGCAATTAGTTTTTCAGCGGCAATGTGGTTTTTTACCTTGGCTAAGTGCATACGGGCTGGTATGCCAACGGCCCTTAAACAAGCTGTAAGTATGATGGATTTATCAATACAATGTCCGTTTTCCTTTTTTAGCGCATTGCTGGCTATATAATGTTCAAGCCCTTCTGAAATGTTAAGGGCGTTGTATTGAATGCCATCACGAACTTTTAGGTAAACCTTTATGGCTTTTTCTTTATCACTAAGTGAATCGTCTTTGCAATCAGCCACGAAGGCTTGTATTGCTTCATGCTCAAAGTTTAAAAAGGAGGTGGACCTTATATAGTTTTTCATGTTGGTGAATTAATGTGCATTCATTTTGAATTAATTAGGAATTACTTTCAGGGTTAAAAACTTTGTCAAATAAGTTTGGATAAGTTTCTATAAATATTTCAAATAATCTATCTATAGGTACATCATCATAATGACCATAGTCTTCTACATATTCCATAAACAAATCTCCTTCCTTGTTGTGTTGTTGAAAAATAGAATGGTTTTCTCCATCAAACTCCAAAGGGTCTACTTTGTTCTCTTCACACGTTTTGGCATCAAAAGCAGGGGAAAGCTTAAGCCACTTATCATCTAAGTACACATCTACCATCCCATGGGGTGCAATAACGTCTGACCCCAAACCTGCTAGCATTTTTTCCACCGCCATGTGGTTTTTTACTTTGGCATATCTTAATCGCGAAGGGATATTAACTGCACGGAAACAAGAAGCCAGTAATATAGATTTGCTGATACATTGCCCTGTTTTACTAGAAACAATTTCACTTGCTGTGTAATGATAATCCGACATGCCAATATCATAGGCGTAGTATTTTTTTAAATCGCGTATCTTCAAATACAAGCCAATGGCTTTTTCCTTGTCTGTAAGTTTTTCTGACTTGAATTCGGAAACCAAGTTTTGAATGTTTTCATGTTCAAAATCCAAATACTTAGTTGCTTTTAAATAGTTGTCCATGTTTATTATTAGTTAGTTTTATTTGTAGCAACTGCATTCCAGCTCATTTCAATTGCATCATTCAAAAGTTGATGTGTTACTTTAATTGTTTTTTGCAATGATAATTGCACAAGGGTAGCTATGTTGCTATGGAGTATTTCTCCCATTAATTTTATATCGTAAGGCTTAATTACTTTTTCTTTCATCGCCAATTCCATAAATTCTACAATGGGGTTGTGATGCTGAATGGCTTTCTTAAAATTTTCACGCGTTATTATTGGTAACGGACCAATGTGAATTAAAAATCGGTATTTGTATTCGTTGTTGCTGTAAAACGCATAAAGGTTCTTCCACATGATGGTGAAAATGGCTTTAGCATCTTTTTTTGCTGACTTAACCGACATATTTTTGTTACCAATATAGTCATCCAAGTTGCTGGTTAAAGCCTGTGAAAATTCTTTTTTCAGTTCAATAAATAAGGAATTGATAATTTCTGTTTTACCTCCAAAGTGGTGATATATGGTACCGATGGCAACACCCGATTCCCTTGATATTTGTGACATGGGTGTTTCTTGTATGCCTTGTTGGGCAATTAATTCAAGGGTAGTTTGTAAAATTATTTCTCTTTTCGTCATGCTCGACCGAATATTCGTTCGGTGCTAACATAGTGATTAATTTTTAAAAGAAAGCCTGTATTGCTAAAAAAGTAACAGTAGGTAAGTATTAGTTGTAGTGATATAGTATTTTTGTGACCAATTAATTTCTAATCATTTATGAAAAAGTTGGCCAATGAGGAATTGAATCGCAAAACGGTAGAGGAGTTTAAGGATGCTCCTAAGACGCCTATAGTAGTTGTTTTAGATAATATTAGAAGTTTAAACAATATAGGATCGGTATTTAGAACGGCGGATGCTTTTTTAATAGAGGCTATTTTTTTGTGCGGTGTATCAGGAACTCCGCCTCATAAAGATATTCAGCGAACAGCCCTTGGTTCAACGGAGAGTGTAAATTGGCAATATTTTGGTACAACCGCGGAAGCGGTTACTGCATTAAAGAATGACGGTTATAAGGTTTGTGCTATAGAGCAGGCAGAGGGAGCAGTAATGCTAAATGAGTTTGAATTAACCCCTAAACGTAAAACAGCGTTGGTATTTGGCAATGAAGTAAAAGGGGTGGAACAACAAGTGATTGACCAGTGCGATACCGTAATAGAAATTCCTCAGATTGGTACCAAGCATTCTTTAAATATTTCTGTAAGTGTTGGTGTGGTATTATGGGACTTGTTTGTGAAACTAAATAAACTCGATAATTGATAAATGGCTTACATTAAATTTTATCGACTTAATTAGCTGAAATAAATAATGTCAAATTCCTGTTATCATTGTGGTGAGCAAATTGCTGATGAGCGAATAGAGCATGATAGCAAGGAGTTTTGCTGTACGGGTTGCAAAACAGTGTATGAAATACTTAATGAGAATGACCTGTGTAAATATTATGATTTAGAAGCAACACCAGGGATAAACCCTTCGCTTAAATCTGCCAGTAAATTTGACTATTTAAGGAACGATCAATTGATAGATAAGTTAATTGATTTTAAGGATGATTCCGTTTGTTTAATTACCTTTTTATTGCCACAGATTCACTGTAGCTCATGCGTTTGGCTATTGGAAAATTTGTCCAAACTCAACCCAAATATTATTTCTTCACGTGTTAATTTTTTACGAAAAGAATTGAAGGTTTCCTTTAAGTATAAGGAGTTAGAATTGTATCAACTTGCTGGCTTACTCAGTTCTATTGGCTATGAGCCGTCAATTAACCTTAACGATTTAACAGAAAAAAGTAAGTTAAAGCTTGATAAAGGACTAATAATAAAGCTGGGTGTGGCAGGATTCTGTTTTGGGAATATTATGCTCATATCGTTGCCTGAATATTTTGGCTTGGACTTTATTAAGGAATCTTCCTTTGCCCGTTTTTTTGGATATGTAAACTTGATATTATCCTTGCCCGTATTTTTTTACAGCGCAACCGATTATCTCAAAGCTGCTTGGAATGGATTAAAACATAAAAATATAGTTATTGATATTCCTATTTCTTTGGGCATTCTTGTGCTGTTTGCCAGAAGTGCATACGAAGTATTAGCAAACGTAGGTGCAGGCTATTTCGATTCTCTTGCAGGCTTAATTTTTTTCCTATTGCTCGGCAAGGTGTTTCAACAAAAAACCTATAACATTTTGTCATTCGAAAGAGATTACAAGTCCTATTTCCCCGTTGCTACAATTCGTATTGATGCGTCGGGTAACGAAACGAGCATTCCTGTTTCTGATGTGAATATTGGGGATACTATTTTGGTGAAGAACCATGAAATAATTCCGGTTGATGCTGTGTTAATGGAAGGTAATGCAACGATTGATAATAGTTTTATTACAGGAGAATTTGCTCCCGTACAAAAAGTAGTTGGTGATAGGATTTATGCCGGCGGAAAACAATTGGGTCAAGCTATTAAGTTATCTGTTGTAAAGGAGTTATCACATTCGTACTTTACTCAATTATGGAATGATGAAGCTTTTTCAGAACAAAATGTAGATAAATTAGAAAGCATCACCAATGTAGTGAGCAAGTACTTTACGATAATTATATTATTTATTGCTCTTGCTAGCGGAGCGTATTGGTGGCAGTATAGTATGGCAACCGCTATAAATTCTTTCACAGCCGTGTTAATTATTGCTTGTCCATGTGCGTTAGCTTTATCTGCACCTTTTACATTTGGTAATGCGTTGCGCATTCTTGGAAGGAATAAGTTTTATATTAAAAATGCATCTGTAATTGAAGCCATAGCCAGTATATCAACTGTTGTGTTAGATAAAACAGGTACAATAACACAATCGTCTAAAGGTGAAGTAAAATATTTGGGCATGGAATTGAGCGAAACGAATAGACATCATTTGTACAGTATATTTCGGCAATCATCACACCCATTGAGTAAAATAATTTACAGTAGTATGCAATCTGCAGCGCTAACTACTATTGAAGATTATAAAGAAGTTCCGGGGAGCGGGATGGAGGCAACCGTTGACAATTGTACTTACGTGATTGGTTCGGAAAAATTTGTACAACCAAATACACCAAACCACACCTTGGCTACACGTGTATATATACGTATTAATAACAAGTACTATGGCTTTTTCCAAATAGAGAACAAATACCGCGCTCGTTTAAAACAAGTTATTGAAACACTTTCTTCTACATTTAATTTATTCTTGTTGTCGGGTGATAACGACAGTGAGTCAACTAATTTGCGGAATTATTTTAATGAGAAAACTGCGTTTTTCTTTAATCAAACACCAGAAGATAAGTTGGCGTTTATAAAATCGCGCCAAGAGAAGAACGAAAAGGTGTTGATGATTGGTGATGGCTTGAATGATTCGGGAGCATTAAAGCAGAGTGAGGTGGGTATTTCTATTTCAGAAAATGTAAACACCTTTTCACCCGCATGTGATGTTATAATGGATGCAACTACTTTTGATAGGTTGCCCGTGATCTTTAAGTATTGCAAAAGCAGTATTACTATTATAATTATCAGTTTTATTATTTCCTTTTTATACAATATTATTGGGTTAACCATTGCCGTTCAGGGACTTTTATCACCCATTTTTGCTGCAATTCTAATGCCCATTAGCTCTATAACCGTTGTGGTTTTTGTAACAATGGCAACTAATTTACTCGCTAAACGGAGCCGATTATAATTTATATGTTTTTACAACAGTTTTGTAACTGATGTGGATCATAGATAATATGATATAAAGCATATAATTTTGTACCAAGATCAATTCATTATGAGTGTACTATTCATTTTAATAATTATCAGTTTGCTTGTGGCTGCGGGGTTTTTAGGCGCTTTTCTATGGTCTGTAAAAAGCGGTCAGTATGAGGATAGTTATACACCATCACTAAGAATGCTGTTTGATGATGAAATAAAGAGAAATAAAAAAGGATAGAATTAACTAATTAAAAAATATATTATGTCAACGCAATTAGAGAGTTTTAGATACGACAATAAGATTGTAAAAATGTTTGCCTATGCTACCATGTTATGGGGATTGGTAGGTATGTTGGTGGGTTTGCTGGTGGCTTTGCAGATTTACATTCCGGCGGCAAACTTTAATTTTGAATTTACCACATTTGGTAGAACACGTCCGCTACATACCAATGCCGTAATTTTTGCATTTGTCGGAAATGGGATTTTTACGGGTGTGTATTACTCCCTTCCTCGATTGCTGAAAACAAATATGTGGAGTGAAAAGTTAAGTAGAATTAACTTTTGGGGATGGCAATTAATAATTGTAGCAGCAGCTGTAACGTTATTAGCGGGATTTACTTCGGGTAAGGAGTATGCTGAATTGGAGTGGCCAATTGATATTGCTATAGCTGCAATATGGGTAGTGTTTGGTTGGAACATGTTTGCAACTATTTTTAACAGAAGGGAAAGACACCTATATGTTGCTATCTGGTTTTATATAGCCACGTTTATTACAGTAGCGGTATTGCATATTGTTAACTCTTTTGCCTTGCCAGTGAGTTTACTAAAAAGTTATTCTTTTTATGCTGGTGTGCAGGATGCATTGGTACAATGGTGGTATGGCCACAATGCAGTAGCATTCTTTTTAACAACGCCATACTTAGGTTTAATGTACTATTTTGTACCAAAAGCTGTTCAACGACCTGTTTATTCTTATAAGCTATCTATTATTCACTTTTGGGCATTAATCTTCTTATACATTTGGGCTGGACCTCATCACTTATTATACACTTCTTTACCAGAATGGGCACAAACATTAGGTGTTGTGTTCTCTGTTATGTTAATTGCACCGTCATGGGGTGGTATGATTAATGGTTTATTAACCATGCGTGGCGCATGGGATAGAGTACGCGATAGCGCGGTATTAAAGTTTTTTGTTGTAGCTATTACCGCTTACGGTATGGCAACTTTTGAAGGGCCATTGCTTTCACTTAAAAGCGTAAATGCAATTAGTCACTTTACCGACTGGACTGTTGCCCATGTGCATATTGGCGCACTTGGTTGGAATGGCTTTTTTACGTTTGGTATGATTTACTGGTTAATACCAAAGTTGTTTAATACCAATCTTTATTCTGAAAAATTAGCCAATTCACATTTTTGGATAGGCACCATAGGTATATTGTTTTATTCATTACCACTTTATTGGGCTGGGTTTACACAGTATTTAATGTGGCAAGAATTTACGCCAGATGGCTTTTTAGCATACCCTAACTTTTTAGAAACGGTTACCCAAGTAATTCCAATGTACGCCATGCGAAGTGTTGGTGGTCTATTGTATTTCGTTGGTGTTGTGTTGTTTGTTTACAACATCATTAAAACTACCAAGAAAGGTACGTTTGTTGAAAGTGAGGAAGCTCAAGCACCAGCTTTAGAAAGAGGTGTAGCAGGTTCAAACGAAGGATGGCACAGATCTATCGAAAGAAAACCTGTTAAATTGCTAGTGTTTGCACTTGTAGTTATACTTATTGGTGGAGTGGTAGAAATGGTACCAACCTTTTTAGTTAAATCAAATATTCCTACAATTGGAACGGTTGAGCCATATACGCCATTAGAGCTTCAAGGAAGGGATGTATATATAAAAGAAGGATGTTATAATTGTCATTCGCAAATGGTACGTCCGTTTAGGCATGAAACCGAACGTTACGGTGATTACTCCAAATCGGGTGAGTTTGTGTACGATCATCCGTTTCAGTGGGGTTCAAAAAGAACAGGGCCAGATTTAGCGCGTGAAGGATCTAAAAAATTACGTAAGTCGCATTCATGGCATTATAACCACATGAATGATCCTACGAGTATGTCTCCAGGTTCGGTTATGCCAAGGTATAGCTGGTTGCTTTATAAAGATATTGATATTAAAAGCACCACATCAAAAATGGCAGCTATGCAAAAGTTAGGAGTGCCTTATACTGATGAGGAAGTGAAGAATGGAAAAGACAACTTGAAAAAACAAGCAAAAGAAATTGCGGATGAATTGGTTGTTCAAGGTGTAGAAGAGGCCGATCCAAATAAAGAAATTATTGCACTAATCGCTTATTTACAACGATTAGGGACAGATGTAGAAAAATAAAAGCATGCTGAAATTTGTTAAACATACCATGGAAACAATTCAGGGGATAGAGATTTTCCCGATCATTTCCTTTGTGATATTTTTTAGCTTTTTTGTGGGCCTACTTATATGGGTAAAAGGCTCCAGTAAAAATTATATTGAATACGTAGAGAAATTACCCTTGAACGAGGATAACAAAACTAATTAAAGGATAAAGTTATGGACAACAAGAATGAGTTAATCGACGAAGAGTCTGGTGTAAAAATACTTGACCACGAGTACGATGGGATTAGAGAATTGGACAATAGTCTTCCACCATGGTGGTTGTATTTATTTTATGGAACAATAATTTTTGCCATAATTTATTCAGTGATGTTTTTTGGAATGGGTAAATACAATCAACAAGATGAGTTAAACAAAGAAATTGAAATTGCCAATGCTAACATTGCTAAATACAAGGAGGCCAACGGACCAGGTATTGATGAAAACACTGTTACGCTTTCGATGGATACAGGTGAGTTAACGGATGGAGAAGCGATTTATCAAAAAAACTGTATTGCTTGTCATGGAGCAAATGGTGGAGGTGGTGTAGGTCCTAATTTAACTGACAATGCTTGGATACATGGTAGTTCTATTAATGACGTTTTTAAAACCATTAAATATGGCGTACCTGAAAAAGGAATGATTCCATGGGAAAGCCAATTAAACCCTGAGCAGATAAGAAATGTCTCCAGCTTTATTTTGTCGGAGTTTAAAAATAAAAATGTGGAAGGAGGGAAAGCTCCTCAAGGTGAGGTGGAATAATTTATTTTTATTACATACTTCTTAGGTCTTTCTATCCTATAAGCACTAACATTGTGTAAGGATGATAAATGACAGTAACATAACCGAAGGGTCATTTCGCGATCGTATTTCTACTGTTGACGCCGATGGTAAACGTAAGTGGTTGTTTCCCAAGAAGCCCAAGGGCCCATTTTTCAATTATCGGGCAATAGTAAGTTATGTGTTATTAGCCACATTATTTATTGGCCCATGGATTAGAATTAACGGTGAACCACTGATTCTCATCAATATTATTACCAGAAAGTTTGTATTGTTTGGTCAAGTTTTTTGGCCACAAGACCTGCATTTATTTGGTCTTATAATGATCCTGTTCATTGTATTTGTAATTTTATTTACCACCGTTTTTGGGCGTGTTTTTTGCGGTTGGATGTGTCCACAAACCATTTTTATGGAAATGGTATTTAGAAGAATTGAGTATTGGATTGACGGTGATTTTCGTCAACAAGAGCGCTTGAAAAACCAACCGTGGAATATGGATAAGGTGATAAAAAGAAGCCTTAAATACATTCTCTTTTATCTAATATCATTGGCAATTTCACATACCTTCTTAGCATATATTATTGGTTCTGAAGAGTTAATTAAAATTCAAACGGAACCACTAAGCGAGCATAAAGCTGGGTTTATTTCCATTCTCATATTTAGCTTGGTTTTCTTTTTTGTTTACTCATGGTTTAGAGAACAAGTTTGTTTAATTGTTTGCCCATATGGAAGATTACAAGGGGTAATGTTAGATCGTAACTCTTTGGTTGTTGCCTATGATTATATAAGAGGAGAAGGCAAGTCGGGTAGAAGCAAGTTTAGAAAAAACGAAAACAGGAAGGAGCTGGGTAAGGGTGATTGTATTGATTGTAATAAATGTGTCCAAGTTTGCCCAACCGGTATCGACATAAGAAATGGTACACAGTTGGAATGCGTAAATTGTATGGCATGTGTGGATGAGTGTAACTTTATGATGAAAAAAACGGGTCAAGAGGAAGGATTGATTCGACTTGACTCTGAAAACAATATTGCAGAAGGCAAGGGTAATAAATTTACTTTCAGGTCAAAAGCCTATACGGTGGTATTGGTTCTTTTGATAGGTGTAATAGCGTATTTATTTACACTACGTGGTGTTATGGAGGCTACCATACTAAAGGTGCCAGGTATGCAATACCAGGAGGAGCCAGGTGGTTATATAAGTAACTTGTATAATGTAAAAGTGGTTAATAAATCAAATCATGATTTATCTTTAACCTTTGAATTAATGGATATGGATGGACAGGTGGTAATGGTTGGTGAACCTAATTTACTTGTTAAAAAAGGCAACAAAAACCAACGCGCGTTTTTTGTTAAGTTATTAAAAAGTAATTTGTATAAGAAGAAAACTCCTGTGGTTATTGGAATTTATCAAGACGGAGAACGAATTGCTACAAGCAAAACTAACTTTTTAGGACCTAAGTAATTACAATTATGAAGTTCAATTGGGGTACAGGTATTGTAATTTTCTTTGTGCTTTTTGTAGCATTTATGGTGGGTATGGTGTACAAAACAACCCAGCATAAAAATGAATTGGTTACCGAGCAATATTATGAAAAGGAGCTTGAGTTTACCGATGTTATACGAAAGTCAAAACAAGCAATGGAGCTAAGTTCCCCTGTAAAATTTGAGTTAACCAATAATAGCGTGTTGCTAAAATTTCCTGATGAGATTAAAGACAGCATAGCAGGTATCATTACTTTTTTTAAGCCGTCAAATAAACAGCATGACAAGCGATTTTCGTTTAGTACGTTAAATCGCTTACAGGAAATTTCATTTGATTTACTAAGCTCTGGATTATATAAGATTCAGGTTGATTGGCAAGCCAATAATGTGGAATATTATATTGAAGATGAAATTCTTATTCCTGAATAATGGAAATTTACCTTACAGCGTTTACTTTAGGTTTAATTGGGAGTTTGCATTGTATAGGTATGTGTGGCCCAATTGCATTTGCACTTCCATTAAAAGATAACAACCTCATTACGCGTATAGGGGGTGGAACAATTTATAATTCAGGTAGAATATTTACCTATTCGCTTATTGGAGCCATTTTTGGTGGTATTGGCCATAGTGTAAGCATTGCTACTGGTCAACAATGGATATCAATTGCTATTGGTGTATTGCTAATTGTTTCGGTGTTCATTCCGAATAACATTGTAAATAAAGTAAATTTTTCAAATGGCTTGTTTGGTTTTGTTAGTGGCCTTAAAGCGCGTATGGCTAATCAATTAAGAAAAAAAACTAATGCTAGTTTACTGTTAATTGGTGTGTTAAATGGTTTTTTGCCCTGCGGTTTGGTTTATGCTGCAATAGGTGGAGCAATTGCAACCGCATCTGCAACAGATGGATTATTATACTTAGCTGTTTTTGGTATAGGTACATTTCCTGTCATGTTTTTAACCGTTTTATTTTCATCTTTTATTGGCGTAAGAGTTCGAAACCTATTTAAAAAAGCCAAGCCGGTTCTCTTAATTTTATTGGGCACTTTGTTTGTGCTAAGAGGTTTAAACCTAGATATCCCTTATGTAAGCCCTAAAATTAACGTGGAGCAAAACGACACAATTAAATGTCATTAAGAAAAAGTCGGCGGGGTAGTTAGTAAGAATTTTGACCCCATTCACGTTACTTGGTAATCAGTTCGCAGCTAAAAGTGCGCATAAAATGGTGTTGTAATCTTTGTTTTATCG
>CAXHCC010000021.1:0-22278 GCA_964014945.1 uncultured bacterium
CACAACGCACATCGTCGGCAGCGTCAGATGTGTATAAGAGACAGCTGTAAAAGTTACAGAACTTGCAATTAGCAACACATACATTCGTTGTATTTACGTTTCGGTCTATTTGCCAAGTAACTTTATTGTCGGGCTTTTGAATTTTCCGCAGTTCGTTGGCAACAAATGCAAGTTCAGCCGTGGCTGCATTTTTATATAAATAAACACCTTCTTCTTGGGTAAGAAATTTAAATGCTAATGCTTTAGATAGTAATTCGTTTACATTCATTTTATTTAGTAGAAAAGCTTTGCCAGTAGCGGCACATCAAAAGTACGGAATAAATGAAGCAAACAACAATAATTGCTAAAAATCTATGGGCTTTAAAATAGCGTGTATTGTTTGATGAAAGGAAAATTTGGGCACAAAAAAAGGGCTCTTACTAGAGCCCTTTTTTCTATTATTGAATTGCTATTTTTTCTTTTTCTTAGCAACTTTCTTTTTAGCCTTTTTAGGAGCTGCTTTTTTCTTAACAACTTTCTTTTTGGCTTTTTTAGGAGCTGCTTTTTTCTTAGCAACTTTCTTTTTAGCTGCTTTTTTAGGAGCTGCCTTTTTCTTAGCAACCTTCTTTTTAGTTGCTTTCTTTTTAGCTGCTTTTTTAGGAGCTGCTTTTTTCTTAGCAACTTTCTTTTTAGTTGCTTTCTTTTTAGCTGCTTTTTTAGGAGCTGCTTTTTTCTTAACAACTTTCTTTTTAGTTGCTTTCTTTTTAGCCGCTTTTTTAGGAGCTGCTTTTTTCTTAACAACTTTCTTTTTAGCTGCTTTCTTTGGTGCCGCCTTTTTCTTTACAGCTTTTTTCTTCGCTGCTTTTTTAGGCGCCGCCTTCTTTTTGGTTACTTTTTTTGCCATGGTCTTTTTTGTTATATTAATTAATATAGTACGAAGTACGTTAAAATTTAATAGATACAACAATTTTAAACATTCTATTTTATTAACAGAAATCTGTTGATAACGACACTAAAATTAACGCAGAAAAAAAATCAATTTAAAAAACAGCTTGCCCTGAAACTTGTTATTATACAAGTTCTGTAGAGCGAACGGTTTTGTTAAGTTTAATTGGTAGCTTGAAAAACAACTGATATAAAAGTAGTTTTAGAAAGATAAGTAAACAATTAAACCTTTTTACTAAAGTGAATTGTTAGCTATAAAAACCATAAAATTTATTTTCAGTTTAAAAAGATAAAGTGCGATATTCGCAAATCAAATTTTAAAATGATGATAGCATTTGTAGGATCGGATACCACTATAACGTTAGGTGAGTTTGCAATTCACCAACCTGTAACCGCTATTACCAATATAATGATTGCAGCGTTTTGTTTAACCTATAGTTTAAAACTAAAGCAGTTAAATAGCAATGATGAAAGTTTGGTGTATTGGCGTTACTATTTAAACTTTTTGATGGGTGCTACCTTGTTGGGTGCTTGTACACATGCATTGTTTGCACAACATGAAGGTTTTGGATACATGAGTTTTTGGTTGGCAACACAAGCGGTTAATTGTATTGGTGTTTATGCAGCACAAAAAGCAATGTTAACTTCTGTGTTAAATGAAAGTGCAAACAAAAACTTGTACACTAAACTTATTAATATACAATTGGTAGTTTTTATCATTGCCGTTTTTGTATTTAAAAACTTTATGGTGGTGGTATTAAATACTGCTTTTGGTTTTATCCCCATTTTTTACACGCACTTAATCGATTCTAGAAAAAATCCAGAAAGTATGTGGATTGTGATGGGTGTGGTAGTGTTGTTTTCTACGGCAATTACTTTTATTGGCAAGTTTTCTTTACACAAGTATTTTAACTTTTTGGATATTTCTCATGTGTTAATCATGATAAAAGTAACTATGTTTTTTGTGGGTATAAAACGCAAAACCTTACAACAACTTTCAGCTGCATAAATTTTTGTGCTAATCATGTTTAAGGTTACTGATAACTGCTTAAAAGGCTTTCAAGGCGCTAACTAAGAAGTTGGCAATAGTATCTAACTCAACAAACTTTTTACAATAGTTGAAATCATTTTACCGTCTGCTTTACCCGCTAATTGTTTGGTAGCAGCACCCATAACTTTACCCATATCAGCAGGAGAGGAGGCGCCAACGGATGCAATAATTTTTTCTAATTCTGTTTTCAAAGTAGCCTCATCCATTTGGGCTGGCAAGTATTTTTCTATTACGGCAGCTTGACTCAATTCTACCTCTGCTAATTCCTCTCTTCCTTGTTCTTTATAAACGCTTGCGGCTTCCTTACGTTGCTTTACCATTTTTTGTAAAGCTTTTAATTCCGTTGCATCGTTATATCCTTCCGGTGAAGTTTTTAATAACAGTATAGCCGACTTAACAGCTCTTAACGATTCCAACTTTGTAGCTTCTTTGGCTAGCATTGCAGCTTTTATATCCTGATTAATTGTTTCTTCTAATGCCATTTTTATATGTAATTAATTTGTTAAGCTTATACTATTTACCAATCATTTAAAGCACGATTAAATATGTCTTGCACCAATTGTTCGTTTATGTCTTGTATCAATTCACTCTCCACTTCGGCCAAGGTTTGTGAACTTGGGTAATCGTAAAAACGACTAAAGTTTTGTTCAAAATTTTTCTTTTCGTCAAAAGCGCAAACATATTTTACGCTTACCGTAATTTGTAAACGGTTTAATGCAGCTTGGTCTGTACTTTGTATGGCAACAGGTGCTGTCGTATAGCCAACAACTTTACCTTCAAAAGCTAAATCACCTCCACTACTTATTAATTTTAGGTTGCTTTGTTGAATAAGTTTATCGCGTAAAGCTTCTGTAAATGTTTGCCCTAATGTTGGTGGAGCTAAACTGGCAACATTGTCAAAATATTGTACCGATACTGTTTTTGCTTCAGGTGGTATAGATGCACCGTTTAACGAATAGTTAATGGAGCAACCCGTTATGCAAGCAAGCAAAGCAGCGCTTAGTACAAGGCTAACCACTTTAAATGGTAGTCGCCATAAACGTATTCGCTTAAATCTATCTAATATTATACTCATTAATTTTTCGGTACAGGGTGCGCTCAGATATACCTAATTCTTTAGCAGCATTTTTTCTTTTACCCTTATACTTTTGCAATGCCTTTTTAATCATATCCTCTTCTAATTCTTGCAAGGATAAACTTTCTTCAGTTTCAACAGCTTGTTGTACAGGTTCAATATGCTCTTCATTAATAATATTGGCTTTGCCCTCATCATAACCTAACTGAAAAGTGGCATCGGGTGCATTAGCTTCTTGCAATAACTTTTGTACTAAAGGGCCATTTTTTGCATCAAAGTTTTTACCCGCTTCCGGATCTGCATCAATCATGTCAACCACAATTTTTTTCAAATCTTGCAGGTCCTTTTTCATATCAAACAACACTTTATATAAAATGTCACGCTCACTAAAATCTCCGCTATTTCCATTACTTCCGTTACCTACCACACTTGGTAATTTTTGTGTAGTATGTTGTGGTAAATATTTAAGCATTATGTCTGCCGTTATATCTCTCACTTTTTCTATAACCGACATTTGTTCCGTAATGTTTTTTAGCTGCCTAACATTTCCTTTCCAGTAATAATTTACCAATAACTGTTCCGCTTCTTTATCTAGTTTTATATGAGGCATGCGATACTTATCAGAAAAGTCTGCAGCAAATTTTCTAAACAGTAAATGAATGTCTTCTTTTCTATCGCGCAAGGCAGGCACAACAACAGGAACCGTATTTAAACGGTAATATAAATCTTCTCTAAACTTTCCTTTTTCAATGGCTTCTGGCAAGTTAACATTGGTAGCCGCAACTACACGCACATCCGTTTTTTGCACTTTCGATGAGCCCACCTTTATAAATTCGCCCGACTCTAGCACACGTAATAACCTTGCTTGGGTAGCTAATGGCATTTCTGCTACTTCATCCAAAAATATTGTGCCCCCATCTGCTACTTCAAAGTATCCTTTTCTTGTTTCATGTGCGCCTGTAAAGGAGCCTTTTTCGTGTCCAAATAATTCCGAATCAATCGTTCCTTCTGGTATAGCACCACAGTTAACTGCAATGTATTTTCCGTGTTTACGTGCACTTAAATGATGAATAATTTTAGGAAAATTTTCTTTCCCTGTTCCACTCTCACCAGATATTAATACCGCCAAGTCTGTTGGCGCTACTTGGGTGGCAATATCAATAGCTCTATCCAATAAAGGAGAGCTGCCAATAATACCAAACCTGTTTTTTAATTCTTGTAGGCCCATAATTAATCGTTTACAATCTTTCCTATTAATGTAGCATTGGTACAATCCGTTGCCAACACGTTAACATAGTCGCCTGGTTTGTAATTTCCTTTCGGAAACACCACCGTCATGTTTTGTGAGTTTCTGCCAGAAAATTTTTCTTTTGACTTTTTAGATTCCTTATCAATTAAAACACGATGCACTTTACCCACTTGCGCTTTGGTTTTAATTCCAGAGTGTTTTAGTTGCAAGTCAATAACCTCTCTTAAGCGTCTCATTTTATCTTCTTCAAGTACGTCGTCTTTCAATTTTCTTTCAGCCAAGGTTTTTGGTCGCTCGCTATAAGCAAACATATAAGCAAAATCATTTTGCACCCATTCCATTAAGGATAGGGTTTCCTTATGCTCTTCTTCTGTTTCTGAACAAAAGCCCGTTATAATATCTGTTGATATAGCACAATTAGGAACTATTCTTCGTATTGCACTAATTCTATCTTTATACCATTCTCTGGTATAGCCTCTATTCATTAATTCTAAAATGCGTGAATTGCCCGATTGTACAGGCAAATGAATGTAGTTGCAAATATTCTCGTACTTGGCAATCATGTGCAAAACATCGTCCCCCATATCTTTAGGGTGAGAGGTGCTAAAACGCACTCTTAAATCTGGGCTAATTAACGCTACTTTTTCCATTAGCTGCGCAAAGGTGGTAGCGTTTGCTTTTTCTTCTTCGCTTAAATTTTCTTTTTTCAAGCCCCCTCCAGTCCACAAGTAAGAGTCAACATTTTGGCCTAATAAAGTAACCTCTCTATAACCATCATTAAATAAGTCTTTTGCTTCTTGAAGTATGGATTCTGGGTCGCGACTTCGTTCTCTTCCTCTGGTAAAAGGTACCACGCAAAATGTACACATATTATCACAACCACGGGTAATGCTTACAAAAGCGGATACGCCATTGGAACCTAAACGTACAGGAGAAATATCGGCATATGTTTCTTCTTTAGACAAAATAACATTAACTGCTTTTTGTCCTGTTTCAGCTGTTTTAATTAAGGTGGGTAGGCTTTTATAGGCGTCAGGACCAACAACCATATCCACTAATTTTTCTTCTTCTAAAAACTTCGCTTTCAAACGTTCGGCCATACAGCCCAACACCCCAACAATTAATTCGGGTTTTTTCCTTTTTTGTTTCTTAAAATCGGTTAAGCGTTTTCTAACACGTTGCTCAGCACCTTCGCGAATAGAACAAGTATTTATAAATATAAGATCAGCCTCTTCGCTTTGGTTGGTTGTTGCATACCCTTCTTCTTTTAGGATAGAAGCAACAATTTCACTATCAGAAAAATTCATGGCGCAGCCATAACTTTCTAAAAACAACTTTTTACCATTGCTAGCTAATGGTTCGTCCAATAAAATGGCTTCACCTTGCTTGCTTTCGTCTATGTATTTTTCTCCTTTCATAACTCACCTTAAACGACGGGAGTACAAAGATAGTGACAAAATGTCGTAATATAAGCCTTGTAAATAAAAGAAAGTGCGAAAAACACGCCAATTATTGGTCGCGAATTTATACCGATACAGGAGCTTAATCGCGCAGTTTTATACCCAATTCTTGTAGCTGGGTGTCGTCAATGGTTGATGGAGATTCTATCATCACATCTCTACCAGCATTGTTTTTTGGAAATGCAATAAAGTCGCGTATACTATCTATGCCACCAAATAAAGCACACAGGCGATCAAAACCAAATGCGATACCACCATGAGGAGGAGCACCATACGTAAAGGCATTCATTAAAAACCCAAATTGTTCTTTAGCTTCTTCGTCAGTAAAACCAAGGGTTTTAAACATTTGTGCTTGCAGCTCTTTATCGTGAATACGAATAGAGCCACCACCTACTTCCACGCCATTAATCACCATGTCATAAGCATTCGCTCTAACTTTTCCTGGTTGGTCTGCTAACAAGCTAATGTCTTCTGGTAATGGTGATGTAAACGGGTGATGCATGGCATGCCAACGATTACTTTCCTCGTCCCATTCCAGTAAAGGAAAATCTATTATCCAATGGCATGAAAATTTACTATTATCTCTCAAGCCCAATTGTGTGCCCATTTCTAAACGTAACTCTGATAAAGCCTTTCTAGTTTTATTTGCTTCACCAGCCATAACAAGCATTAAATCACCAGGCTCGGCATTCAATTTTTCAGCCCATACCTGTAAGTCCTCCGCAGCGTAAAATTTATCAACCGACGATTTAAAGCTGCCGTCTTCATTGTACTTAGCATAAATTAAACCGGTAGCACCAATTTGTGGTCGCTTTACAAAATCAATGAGGGCGTCCAATTGTTTTCTGGAATACGATGCCGCACCTTTGGCATTAATGCCAACAACTAATTCTGCTTCATCAAATATTTTAAAGCTTTTACCGCCAACAACTTCATTCAATTCGGCAAACTTCATGTCAAAACGAATGTCGGGTTTATCATTGCCATAATATTTCATGGCATCGGCATAGGTCATTTTAGGAAACTCCGTAATATCCTCTCCTTTAATTTCTTTAAACAGGTGTTTTACCAAACCTTCAAATGTGTTTAAAATATCCTCTTGTTCAACAAAGGCCATTTCACAATCTATCTGCGTAAATTCTGGCTGTCGGTCGGCTCGTAAGTCTTCATCTCTAAAGCATTTAACTATTTGGTAATACCTATCAAAACCACCGACCATTAATAACTGTTTAAATGTTTGGGGCGATTGGGGTAAGGCATAAAATTCACCTTCATTCATACGCGAAGGCACAACAAAATCTCGCGCTCCTTCTGGGGTAGATTTAATAAGTACAGGAGTTTCTACTTCTAAAAATCCCAACCTATCCATATAGTTGCGGATGTTTATCGCAATTTTGTGGCGCAATTCTAAATTAGCACGTACCGGATTTCTTCGTAAATCCAAGTAGCGGTATTTCATCCGTAAATCATCACCACCATCTGTTTCATCTTCTATGGTAAAAGGTGGGGTAGATGCCGCATTTATGATGGTAATTTTTTCAGGCGTTATTTCAATATCGCCTGTAGCAATTTTATCACTTTTTGAATAGCGTTCTGCTACATTACCGCTAACAGTAATTACAAATTCTCTCCCTAATTTTCGTGCTGTATCACATAAATCGCTCTCAGCATTTTCGGTTTCTATGGTTATTTGCGTAATCCCATAGCGGTCGCGTAAATCAATCCATAACAACGACCCCTTATCTCTTATACCCTGCACCCAGCCCGATAAGGTTACCGTTTGCCCAACGTGTTCTTTTCTTAATTCTCCACAAGTATGTGTACGTAACATCTAAATCAAGTATTAATCAATATAGTTTATTTGCCAACGCGAAGATAATAAAATGCATGGTAGCTTGAGGAGAGAGAAAAATTTACTGAGTAGTACTTGTAAAGAGTAAAGGCCAAGAAAGTGTTGTTACAGGTAGGGGATTCATAAGGGACACAAACAAAAACGCTCCCAGTTCGGGAGCGCCTTTTACAACATTTCACTTAATTACTTTTAAAAACAAGAAAACAAACCTTTTTATAAAAAAGGAAAAGGAAAAGTTGAGCTTAATGCTTTTTATTTTTTGCTTTAGGTCCTTTTAACCTTTCATTTGCATTGGTATTTACGGCAACTAATTCACCTTGTCGTCGTTGCGTGGGTGTGGCATTTTTTGCTTTAGGCCCTTTTATATCTGTACCGCTAACCGTGTACAATTGTACACTAATTCCTGGTTTTGCTTTCCACCATTTTACGGATTTAGGAACTCTATATCCTTCGTTTTGAGCGCTAAGCGTGGCTATACCAAATAAACCTGCTGCTAGTAGTGTGTAGATTTTTTTCATGATATTACCTTTATTGGTTCACATGAAAGTTAATTATAACTTCAGCTGGCGCTAATAGCGTGCATTTGGTATTTTTTTATCCGTATTTACACGGATACTAAACTAGCTTCATTTTAACCGCTTTTTTTATTAATTCGGCCATGCTCGTAACATTCATTTTTTTCATCATATTAACACGATGCGTTTCTACCGTTCTTACGCTAACAAATAGCTCTTGGGCAATTTCTTTATTTGTTTTACCATTGGTAATTAATTGCAACACTTCTGTTTCTCTCTTACTTAATGGCTGAACCGTTGAACCTTCCAAGGTTATATTACCAACCATTAATTGGGATACCTTTTGGTTGAAATATTTTTCTCCTTTGCAAACAGCAAAAATGGCTTCGCTTAACTCTTCTTTTGATGTGTTTTTAAGCAGGTATCCAAAAGCACCATTCTTTACTGCCTTAACAACATATTGTCCTTCGGCATGCATGGTTAATACAATAAATTTAACGTGAGGGTGCTTTTTTGTATAGTCTTTTATGGCTGTTAAACCATCAATTCCAGGCAACGATATGTCCATTAAAACAACTTGTGCATTGGTCTCCTCAATAATACTTAGCGCATTTTCTGCCGAGTCGGTTGCTCCCGCCACCTCAATATATTCATCGTTTTGAAACAAGGATAATATCCCATCTCTAAACAATTTGTGATCGTCAACTATGATAATTTTTATTTTACTCATTGTAAAGGCAGTTCAACTTCTATTTCTGTCCCTTCTGGCGAGGTATTTATAACAAAAGTACCATTTTTAATAGTTACCCTTTCTCGCATATTATGTATGCCACTTCCATAAGTTATTGCGTCGGGGTTAAACCCTTGTCCGTTATCTTTAATGTATAAGCTTACTTTGTCCGTAAACTCTGTTAACGAAATATCTAGTTCAGATGCCTTGGCATATTTCAAGGTGTTGTTCGTGGCTTCTTGTACCACTCTAAACAAAATAACTGATATGTCGGGTGGTATGGTAACCTCATTATTATTGTCGTAAACATAGTTTATGTTGAGTTTAGTGGTAGAAATAAGGGAGAGTAAATTACGAATTGCTTCTCCTGCTCCAAAGTCGGTAAGCACACTAGGAGTTAGGTTGTAGGAAACTCTTCTAAGTTCATCCAGCAAGTTAGAAATTAAGGTTTGAAGCTCATTTTTGTTTTCACCTTGAATGGCTAAACCTTCAATTTTTAGTTGTAATAAAGTAATTAATGGTCCAATGCCATCATGAATTTCTCTAAACAACCTTTTACGTTCCTTTTCTTCACCAGCAATTATTGATTCGCGATTTTTTTGTTCCAATCGAATTTCTTTGTGCCTGTATTCTTGCAAGCGCTCTTTCATATTAATTAGCGCTACTCCTAACCTATCTTGTTTGCTTGTAAGTAGGTACGAACTTTCTGTTTTACCCTTGCCTATAGCATCTGCAAATACAATGGCGTTTTCTATGGCACTAACCAATTTCGTTAATGAAGTGTATAGTTGCCCAATTTCATCTTTTCTTGTTTCTAACGACAAATTAGACGTGTAAATACCCTTTGACATTTCCTTTAAATAATCGGCAACTTGTAAAATTGGATGGGTGAGTTTGGTAGAAAGGTTATAGGATACAATAAAAATTACCACCAAAACGCAACCCAGAATTACTAAGAAATTATTATTGAGGTGTACCAATGGCATTAAGGCTTCTTCTTCATCAATTTCGGTAAGTATAACCCAGTTAATTAACGAAACGTTAATTGGGCTATAAACACTAAACACCTTTTTATTACGATAATCGTGAATTATTCCAAAGCCTGATTTATTGCTTAAACCTGCATTAACGCCTACTGAATTTACCGATATACTAGTTGCGATTTTATCTGGAAAAAACCGCGACTGTGATAACATTTTTTGTTCGGCGCCAACTAGATAGGATTCTCCAGAAACTCCCAACCCCGTTCGTTCTAACAATACGCGTTGCATGTTTGGTTGCACAATGGCAACACAATAATCATCCGCTTTTTTTTTCACTAAGCCAAGGGTAATTTTTCCCTTAGGGTTTTGCACGGTTAAGTCAATTACAAAAGTGCCTGTATCCGATAAGCTCAAGTTGTTGATGGAATAATGACTATACGCAAAACTGTTTGAATCTTGAACGGCATAGTGGATGACTCCTTTGTTTTTCAAATAAACTTTCGGTAAATCTTCAAAATCAAATAGAAACTCCTTTTGTAAACTTTTTAATTCACTTTCAATTTGAAATTGTTTTAGCTCTTTTACAGATGAAAGGTGTTGAAATGTTCTGTTAACCAATTCTTGTTTGGCCTGGTAATAATAAAAGATATAAAGCAAGGAAACCAACAGGCCAGCGAAAATGGACATGACTAAGGCCAGCTTGTTTCGTATGTTTAAGTTATTTAACATGGTTCGTTATTTGTAAAGATGTTGTATCAAACAACGGTAACTGCAACATTTAGTTTAACCTAAATAACAGAGCTAAAATAAGATTATTTGAAAACACCTAATTATGCAAATGCACCGTAGTAATCGTTTTTTGCTCGGGCAATACGCTAAAGTTAATACGTTGTTTAAAGAACAATATGAAGGTAAATTATAATTAATATATCAATTATCTTTACTGCATGGAATTAAGTGTGTTCTCCGATGATCATTTTATGAAAGAGGCAATTAAAGAAGCGCAAAAAGCTTTTGATGCTGATGAGGTACCTGTAGGAGCTGTGGTAGTTTGCAATAACAAAATAATTGCCCGTGCGCACAACCTAACAGAGCAACTAAATGATGTAACCGCCCATGCAGAAATGCAAGCAATAACAGCTGCAGCTAGCTATTTAAATGGTAAATATTTAAATGAATGCACGCTTTATGTAACACTTGAACCATGCGTGATGTGCGCAGGAGGAATAGCCTGGGCACAATTGGGCAAGTTGGTGTATGGGGCTTCCGACACCAAACGAGGGTATGGCTTATTAAATAATAACAAAGTTTTACATCCTAAAACAGAAGTAGTAGGTGGCGTACATGCTGATGTATGTGGCGAGTTGATGAAAACCTTTTTTCAAGGTAAGAGAAACTAATTGTGGAGATTGTTCTTACATCCTTCTATTCCCTCCTGTTTGCGCTGATAATTCGCAAAGCAAAATTTTTTAGCGCTCCCGGTTTATCCAATAATACAGTAGCCGGTATTTTTCTTTTGAAAGTAATGTTTGGCATACTGCTTTGGTATACCTACACCTATTATTACACCAACAAAGCAGAAAATGACATTTACAAATTTTTTGACGACGCGAAATATATATATGCCGCAATTAAAACCAATCCCCTGCATTACTTACAATTGGTGTTTGGGATTAATAGCGAAGCAGTACACCTAAAACCATATTTAGAACAAACTACGCATTGGTATAAGCCTTGGCCCGGTTCTACTTTTCACGATAACAACATAATAATACAATTCAATGCTTTAGTTTATCTGTTTTCTCAAGGATACTTTAACGTACACACCGTTTTTATGTCTTTTATCTCCCTGTTGGGTTTAATGTGTATGTACAAAACATTTGTAGTTTGGTGCAAAGGAAAAACAAACTTATTGCTAGCGGCAATATTTTTGGTGCCTTCTGTGTTATTCTGGAGCTCTGGTGTTTTAAAAGAGGGTCTTTTAATAACAGGTTTAGGGGTGGTATTGTACAGCCTGCATAATTTGTTAAACAAGGATAATTTAGTGTTAAACACAATATTTTTATTGTTGGGCGGGTATTTTGTGTTTCAAACTAAAATGTATGTTTTTGCTGCTTTATTGCCTGCTTTGCTATTTGTTTTAATTGTTTTGTTTACTGGTAAACAGGGGGCTATTGTTAAGTTTATTGTCATTCACGTGTTGTTGGTGATACTTGCATTTAATCTGTATCGCATAAATTCTGCTTGGGATATAGTTGCCTACCTGCACTTAAAACAAATGGGCTTTATTCAAACAGCTATTTCAGAACAAGCTGGCAGCTATATAGATATTAACTATCTAGAAAACAGTACTATAAGTTTGATAAATAACGTTCCTTCGGCGGTCATAAACGTGTTGTTTCGGCCGTTTATTACTGAGGCCAGTTCTTTACCAATATATGCCGCCGCTATGGAAACGGCCGTTTTTTCCATTTTTTCTGTTTTTGCATTGTTCTTTTTTAAAAAACCTAGCGCACAATTCTTGCCAATGGTGCTTGCAATTACCTCATTTATACTCATTCTTGTAACACTTATTGGCTTGCTTACACCCCTATTGGGGAGTATTGTAAGGTTTAGGATGCCATTTGTGCCCTTATATGCGGCCATTTTGGTGGGTATAATTGATTTTAAGAAATTGCTGAACTTTCTTGTAAGATTATTACCTTTATCCCGACTAAAATAATTTCATAACAAACTGATAAACAATAGACTTAACAAATAGTTGTTAAAACAATATTTAAGCAATTATTACGTTTGCTGTTGTATTGAATAATTTAGTTAGGATTTTAGCTATTATGATGATTAGAAAACTTATTGTTGCATTGCTCTTAACCTTTGTGTGTGTAAGCATGCAAGCGCAAGCACCAAAGTATAGCAACGAGTTTTTAAATATTGGTGTGGGTGCAAGGGCTTTGGCTATGTCCAACTCCAATGTGGCCAATGTAAAAGGTGTAACAGCAGGTTATTGGAACCCGGCAGGTTTAACCAATTTAACGGGGCAACATGAAATTGCGTTAATGCATAGTGAGTACTTTGCGGGTATTGCTAAATACGATTACGGTTCATTTGCCACCCGTATTGATAGGTATAGCGTAGTAGGTTTTTCTGCAATTAGGTTTGCGGTAGATGACATACCAAATACTACCAATTTAATTTCCAATAACGGTACCATTGACTACAATAAAATAACAACCTTTTCAGCAAGTGACTTTGCGTTTGTTGCCTCCTATGCCAGAGCTGTTGTGGGGATGAAAAATAAGTACAAGGTGGATATACGATATGGTGGTAATGTTAAAATTATACGAAGAAGGGTAGGTGACTTTGCTAATGCTTGGGGCTTTGGGTTAGATTTTGGCCTTCAATACGACTACCAAGGGTGGAAAATGGGAGCAATGTTAAGAGATGGTACTTCAACCTTTAATGCTTGGACATTTAACTTGGACGATAACATGAAGGCTACTTTTTTAGCTACAGATAATGTAATACCTGAGAATTCAGTAGAGATAACCTTACCTAAATTGTTAATGGGTGTGGCTAAAGAGATAACCTTTAAAGAAAAGTATAGTTTGTTAGGAGAAATTGATATTGATGCAACCTTTGATGGTAAAAGAAACGTCTTAATAAGGAGTAAGCTAATTAACCTTGACCCCCATTTAGGTTTTGAGTTTGGATACAAAGGATTTGTGTTTGTTCGAGGGGGACTGGGTAATTATCAAACTTATACAGATGCTGTTGGAGATAAAGTTAGATCGTTTCAGCCCAACGTTGGTTTAGGTTTAAAAATTAAAGACTTTACCATTGATTATGCTTTAACCGATATAGGCGACCAATCAGTTGCGCTTTTTTCCAATGTGTTTTCGCTCAAGTTTAATTTTAACAACGAAGATGACGATTAAATGCTGAGAAAATCACTCATACTGCTACTAATATTGGCATTTGTACCTGTTGCTATTGCGCAACTATCGGGTAACGAGTGGATAAATTATAACCAACAGTACTATAAAATACCTATTACCCAAAATGGCATTTACCGGATAAGTAAAACGGTTTTGGACGATGCAGGTATTCCAATAAACAGTATAGACCCTAGGAATTTACAACTGTTTTGTAATGGTGTAGAACAAAAAATTTATGTTGAAGGAGAAGGGGATGGTTCATTCGATGCTAACGATTTTGTTGAGTTCTATGGAGAAAAAAATACGGGAAAAAATGAATTTTCGATGTATACCAACGTGTCTTTCAACCCTAACCCTTATTACAGTTTAATAAACGATACAGCGGTTTATTTTTTAACATGGAATAGTTCAACTACTAATGCCAGGATGGTGTTGGAAACAGACAGTAATTTCGCATCTTACCTGCCTGACAATTATTTTTATCAGGATGAGGTGTTGTCGTTTAATAGCACTTATTACAGAGGAGAAACCAATAGTGCCGGCGGAACTATTTCGGAATACGACCCTGCAGAAGGATACTTTGATGCGGTAATAAATTTAAATCAAAACAAAGAGAAAACACTACCCACGGCAAACGTTTATGCTGCAGGGCCAAATGCCAAAATTGAAACGGTTGTTGTAGGTGCTTCATTAGATAGGTCAAAATGGGGCTCTCCACCAGATCATCATATTTTATTTGAATATAAGCAGGGTTCGTCTAGTACTTACACAACATTAAAGGATACTTTGTTTCTAGGTTACCAGGCACACAAATTTACTTTTGATGTACCTCCTAGTACTTTAGGTGCTACAGAAACCAACTTTAAATTATCTAGTTTATTTGAAATTGGTTACACAAGCAACAGAACGGCACAGGCGTATATACGAGTAAAGTATCCACATACCTTTGATTTGGAGGGTAAGAGTTCATTTATGATGTACTTACCTGATAATGTTTCTCAAGTAAAATCCTATTTAAACATTTCCAATTTTGTTAATTCTGGTACTATTCGATTGTATAATTTAACCAATGGTACTCGCGTAAGTGTTTATGCAAATGGGCCTTCATGGAGAGCATTAATTGCGAATACAGGTCAAGAAAAATCATGTTACATTACCTCAGATGGCTTCATAACAAATGTGTCCGCTTTAACTCCAGCAGGTAACAATGGCACTTTTACTAATTTTAACAACCTAGCTGTTGATTCTGCCTTTGTAATTGTATACCACCAAACCCTACAGGCATCCGCAACTACTTACAAAGACTATCGTAGTAACGATATATACGGTGGTCAGCATAATGTAGTTATGGCTGAAATAAGCGAGCTTTACGACCAGTTTGCTTATGGAGTTGGGAAAAGCCCATTAAGTATAAGAGGTTTTGCAGATTATTTAATTAAAAATTATCCAAGTCCTCCACAAAATTTATTGTTATTAGGTAAAGGTCATTATGCAATCACTACCCGCACAAACTCAACGTGGTATGCTAGGTGCTTAATTCCTACATTTGGAGAACCAGGGAGCGATGCATTACTTACAGCAGGTGTAGGTACATCGGTTTTAGAACCTTCCATTCCAACCGGACGAATTGCAGCTAAAACAGATGCAGATGTTTTACTTTATTTGAATAAAATAAAGGAATATGAAAACTTAGCGGATAATCCGCCAGCCGAGTGGAAAAAGCATGTGCTACATTTTGGTGGAGGTAAAAGTGACCAAGAACAATCAACAATCAAGTTTTATTTAAACAATTATAGAAATACGATAACCGATAGCTTGTATGGAGCGCACGTAGATGAAATATTAAAAACCAGTTCAGCACCTATTCAAATAAATGCGTCGCAACAAACAAGGCAGTCAATTGATAACGGTATATCCTTAATGACCTTCTTTGGCCATGCAAGTGGAAGCGGTTTCGATCAATCAATCGATGATATTAACTCATTTAATCCAGCTCCTGGTCATTATCCTTTTTTACTAGCCCTTGGATGTTATGTAGGAAATATCCATACTACCGGAACAAGTACGAGTGAGGATTATACCCTTACCAATAAAGGAGTGGTGGGTTATTTGGGATCTTTAAATTTAGGAATCCCATCGGCACTTAATTTTTATGCGGATGAATGGTATAACCAGCTGGCCTTAAAATCCTATGGTAAAAGTGTAGGATATATCATTCAACAGACCATCAAAACCATTACTCCAACAGCATTAAGTAATGGCTTAGTGAGAGGAACATGTTTTGAAATGACCTTACATGGAGATCCTTCCATAAAAGTAAATGCTGTGCAGAAACCAGATTATGTTATAGCCAACAGTGATGTTTCTATTGACATGACCACATATATTGATTCGGTAATTGTATCAATTGTAAGAACAAACATTGGAAAAGGATCGTCAGATACCATTTTTACATCCCTTACACGAACGTTTCCTAATGGCGAAACGGAGGAGCATTTACACCGAAGTAAAGCTCCACTATTTAAGGATACCATAACCATCACCTTTGCCATTAATACCGATAAGGGGTTAGGGGTTAACTCTATAAAAGTTTTGTTGGATGCCTTTAATGAGGTGGACGAGTTAAACGAGAACAACAACAGTACAACCGACATAAGCTTTACCATAGCAGGTGGAGGTATTGCACCAGCTTATCCCGCTGAGTTTGCTATTGTGCCAAAAGATACACTAACATTAGTAGCAAGTACTTTTGATGCTTTTCAAGGAGCGCAAAATTACATTATTCAATTTGATACAATAGATACCTTTGATAGTCCTTTTATGATAAGCACTACCATTAATTCAAAAGGAGGTATAGTTACTTGGAAACCCCCTGTTACCTTTACAGATAGTACGGTATATTATTGGCGAACAAGCCCAGATTCCATTAATACCTTAGGTTATGTATGGAAGGAAAGTTCTTTTCAATATATCGCTACTAAACGAGGGTGGGAGCAAGCTCACTTTTTTCAATTCAAAAATGACAAGTTTGAGTATGTAGAGTTTAACAGACTTCAACAGAGTTTTAAATTTGTAAATAACCTACAAACCGTTACTGTGCATAGTGGAATATGGGGGCCTTCGCCAGTTCCATGGTACGATGTAAAATCATCTATAAACACCGCACTGTACGAAACATGGCATTGCAATCGGATTTCTCCTTCAATTACGTTTGTGGTAATTGATCCTAATACTGGCAATAACTTTAAAAGCCCAACAGTTGCTAACCCTGCATCCGAGGTTAATAATGGTGTTTATGGTGAGTGCCAGTGTAGAACCAGAGAACGTAATACGTTTGACTTTTTAACAGGGAACGTAGGGCAACGCCAATACCTCATCGACTTTTTGAATAACGCTGCTGTAATTCCTAACGGTCATTATGTGCTAGCTTATAACATTACAACAGGGCTAAATACCATGCCTATTAATACCTTTGAAGAATCCTTTTATCAAGCTTTTGAGTCCATTGGTAGTGGTCAAATTCGCAACATTCCTTCCAATGTTCCCTTTGCCATTTTTGGTAGAAAAGGCGACCCAATTGGTTCGGCAACAGAAGTTGTTGGTACTTCGTCTTCAGATGTACTTGATTTAACGGGCAATTTCTATACAAATTGGACTGTAGGTCGCATTAGTAGCCCTGTAATTGGTCCAGCAAAAAGCTGGGACACCTTTCATTGGCGCCAACATACTTTGGATTCCTCTGCCGTAAACGACTCAGTGTTGATCAAAGTTATTGGAATAACAAGTACCGGTACTGAATCAGTATTGGCAACATTTGCCAGAGATTCGGTAGATATTTTTAACCTAGCCTCTTATGTAGATGCGAATACTTACCCAAATATTCGCTTAGAGGCTGAATTAAGCGATTTGGTAACCACTACTCCTGCGCAACTAGATCGTTGGCAGGTAATATTTGAACCCGCTCCAGAAGGGGCAATTAATCCCGCAGCGGGCTTTTTCATATCTAATGATACCTTACAGGTGGGAGAGGCAATTACCATGCACATTCCTTTTCAGAATATCAGTGATGTGCCTTTTAATGATAGTTTAGTTTTTACCTATTGGGTTGAAGACATTAATGGTGTAATAACGTTGTTACCGTCAACACTTAAAAAACCACCATTACTTCCAGGTGAGGTGGTTTTAGATACCTTGGTTTTAAATACCAGCACATACCCAGGGTTAAGAGCTATTTGGGCAGAGATAAATCCTATAACACATCCTAATAATCAGCCTGAGCAGTATCATTTTAACAATGTTATGAAGGTGCCTGTAGTTATTGAAAGAGATGAGTTAAATCCAATTTTAGATGTTACATTTGATGGTATTCACATCTTAAATAATGACATCGTTTCGGCTAAACCAAACATTCTTATTACCCTTAAGGATGAAAACTTATACTTAGCGTTAAATGACACATCCGACTTTAAAGTGTTTCTACAATCACCGTCCGAAACGTTTTCACGCAGGGTATATTTTAATGAAACAATGACGTTTACTCCTGCGGTATTGCCGAACAATAGTTGCATCATTAACTATAATCCTAACCTTGCCGAGGATGGCAATTATCAGTTAACAGTACAAGCTACCGACAGGTCAAGTAACCAGTCTGGTATCATAGATTATAAAATAAATTTTGAGGTGGTAAATAAATCAACAATTACCGAAGTGATGAATTATCCTAATCCGTTTACTACTTCAACCCGTTTCGTATTTACCTTAACGGGTTCTGAAATACCTACCTACTTTAAAATTCAAATCCTGAATATTAAAGGAACGGTAGTACGAGAAATCACACAAGATGAATTGGGTCCAATTAATATTGGCCGTAACATTACGGAGTTTGCTTGGAATGGAACAGATGAATTTGGCGATCGATTAGCGAACGGAGTTTATTTGTACAGAGTTGTAACTTCTATCAATGGCAATGCTATAGAAAAGAAGCAAACCGAAGCCAGCAAATACTTTAAAAATGAGTTTGGGAAGATGTTTTTGATGCGATAGAAGAGGTGTATCGCATTATTATTTTGGGGGGAGGGAATGAGCTACTGCAAGATTCCTAACACACACAGGTAATACAGCATTACATCATATCAAACACTGCTATGCTGCTGAAAGTTTAAAGTCAAGTATTACCGTGCTTCCATTATCTTCAAACGAAACATTCTCGGCTAAACTGCGCATTAGAAATACACCACGACCATTCGGGTTTTCTAAATTTTCAGGACTCGTTGGGTCTGGTAAATTATCATAATCAAAACCCGGACCTTCGTCTTTTATGGTAAAGGACACCTTATCTTTGTCTTTTTTAAGGCTTATATCTACTTTTTTGTCGGGGTTGGCCTTGTTGCCATGGTACATGGCGTTGTTTACAGCTTCCGTAAGGGCCACTAATATATTACCGTAATCATCCTCACTTACTAATTCCTTGGCACAAACGTCATCAATTAACTTTTCAACTAGTACCATGTTTTCTGAGCTTGACGGAATTCTTAAGCTGTCACTTTCTGTAAGTATCATTGGTTGGTTAATTATTATACTCTTTTACTTTTTTAAAATACTCGCTAACCTTGTTTTTAAAATAGGGTTTTAACGTAGCGGGTATGGTTTTTAATAATTCTGTTTCTTTTCTCTTCAACTCCTTATACTCCAAAAACTCGCTAGGGTTACCAAAATTTGCATTTTTTGCTTCATTTGATTGTCTTTTTTCATCCAACTCCCGTTCTTTCTCAGCTTTTTCGCTCTCTAGCAGGCGAGTTAAAATTTCTTCCTGGCGCATAATTGTTTCCTGATTTATCACTTTATTTACCAAATCCATTTCGGTTTGTTCCATTTTTTCCAGCATTTTGTTCATCCCACTTCCATCTGCACCATCCTTGTTCATCTGGTCAGCCAACTTTTGCATTTCACGACGTATTGCTTCTTGCTGAGCCGCTAATTGCGCCAATTGTTTACCCATGCCCTTGCCAGGTTTTTTGTTGCCTCCTAAACCATCTTTTAGCTGCTTTATTTGTTGGTTTAGTTGTTCTTGTAATTTTCGCATTCCTTCCACCGATGGTTTTTGTCCTTTACCGCCTGGCTTTTTACAACTGCCCCCACCTTGCATTTGTTGTTGTGCTTGTGCTTGCATTTGTTCCAATGCTTCATTTAGCAATAACGCCAAGTTATTAATAGAGGTCATGGCCAGTTGTTGAAACTTAAGTGCTTCCAATTTGTGATTTACACGATCATAATTAATGGTAGGCGCCTCGCTTATTTCCTTAACCGCTTTGCCCATGTTTCTGTTAATAGCACTAATTTCTTTGTTTACTATGGCCTGCAATTGAGGAGCCCTTTTACTTAATGCAAACAAACTATCCTCAATAATTTTTGAATTATCTTTTAGTTTGTTTTGTAATTGATTCATTTTGTAAAACTCCGGGTCGCCGGTGGAGGTGTTGCTTAATTTATTCATAGCGGCTTCTTGCTCAAATGATAATTGAATCAAGTTTTCCAAAATAGCCCTTAAGTCTTCCATATTTTCGCCTTGTGCTTCTTGCTGCATTTGTTCCTGCATTTTGGAAAGCTGCTTACTCAATTCTTTCATTTTTTTAGCAGCTCCTTCTTGCGATTTGGCAGCTCCCTTTTTATTTTTTTTACTTAATTCATCGCTACTTTTTTGCATGTCGCCTGCTATGTCGTTTTGTTCTTCTTGGGTGTCATCCAATTTATTTTTATGCTCTAATGCATCGTTTTTCTTTTGTAAATCACTTAAGTCTTTTTTAAGCTCATCAAACTGTTTATTCAGTTGCTCTTGTTTTTTTTTGAGTTGTTCCGTATCGGATTTTTTCTCTAGCGATTCTTCTGATAGTTCCTTTTGTTCTGCCGATAATTCATCCAATTTATCAATGCTTTCTTGCAACTTTTGTTCCAACTCAAACTGTTTAAACATTTCCAAATTACGGTCTAGCTCTTTTAATAAGTCTTTATTGTCAAGTTTAATATCGTCTAAAGCCTCATTAATTTTATCCTTATCCAATTGCTCCATCAGTCGCTGCATCTCATCAAATTTCTCTTTCAACTCAGGGGTCATTATTTTATTTAATAAATCTTCTAGCTGCTTTTGTTTGTTCATTACCTCCTCATTGGGTTGCTTAAACTCATTTTTTTTGTTGTTGTTTTCGTTGTTAAATTGTTGAATCGTTTCAATCTTTTTTTGCAGCTGTTCTTGTTTTTTTAACAAGGATTCTAATTTCTTTTTCTCTTCCCAACTTAGTTTTTTCTTTTGCGATAATTTTTTTTGCAACTCACTTAATTCTTTTTGAATTTTTTGCGTTTCACTAATGGTTTCTGCTAGCTTGTTTTTAATGGCGGTATTGTTTTTTTCAGATTGCTCCTTTAGCTCTTTAATGCTAGGTGTGTTATAACGCATTTTTTGGGTCTTGCTCGATTTGCTGCCAGCAATGCCATCGTTGTCCCACACTTCAAAATAATATTCTAATTCATCGCCAGGCGCAAGATCAATGTTGTTTAAATCCCAAAAATAAAAGTAGCCTTGTTGCACTAACTTTTTATTCAACGGTAATGTAGTGGTGTTAGTGGTTAAAGCTTTGAATTTCTCTGTAGTTGCTTGGTCATTTTCGCCAATTAAGCGATAATTAAACGTAAGCTTATTTACACCGTAATCATCATTTACCTCGCCCTTAAAGTAAATGCGTTTATAAGAGTTGCTGTCGGGTATTTCGGTTACCGTAATACGTGGGTACTCGTCAGGTATGGTGTTAATATAATACGTAACTGCATCGTTGTTTTGTACATGCTCATTAGCAGTAGCAACAGCGTATTTTTGTGGTTTAAAAAATTGTGAGGAAAACACAAATTCATTGTCTTGCCTTGCCTTTAATGCTTGTTGTTTATTGCCCAATGAAAACTGTAACGAACGGGTATGCTGTGTAGTAAACACCCAGCTTACTTTGGTACCCGCAGGTATATTTAAGTCGCCAATGTTTTTAATGGTTTCATTTTTTTTACCAATATAGCTGGGGTAATTTAATTGTATATCAAAATGTAAAAGTATAGGGTTGGGCAAGGCATTCAACAGATAGCTCACCGATTCAAACTCTCCTGCCGTAAATTTAAACTGGGCTGATTTTTGAACGTTTTTTAGTACATGACTAAAGTGGGTAACACTTTGTTTTTTTAACTTGTATTGTTGACCGTTTATATGAATATGTACAACTTTAGGAATGTTATCACCCTGTAGTTTTAGTTTTATTTCATAATCTTCTTGTGCTACAGCGTTTAAATTTTTGTTTAACAACACAAAATCAAAAGGGGCTTGTGGCACAAATTCGTCGCGGTGTTTAATTATTCTCTTGGTGCTGTCCGTTATAATGCTCGGCGCTGCAAATAAGGTAATAAGAATAAACAATACAGGTATTAACCTGTCTCTTATACACATCTGACGCTGCCGACGATGTGCGTTG